>JAWWBH010000084.1:0-10915 GCA_033721075.1 Christiangramia sp. | reverse complement strand
GTGAAAGCACCCGGGATCAGGCCAGATTCGCTGATGCCCTTCCTCTTTCAGAACTGATTGAAGGCGCTTCCCTCCTGCTTTCCGAAAAAGGACATTTTGACCTGATAATTCCATTTTCAGAAGAACAAAAGGCTCTTGAAATTGCCACATCTTATAGTTTATTGCCTAATAGGATCACCAGGGTAAAAGGCACCGGAACCTCTCCTGTTAAGAGAAGTCTAATCAGTTTTGGTTTTGAGAATGCAGCACCAGAAATCGATGAACTCATTTTAGAAATTTCCAGACATAATTATACCGAAGAATTTAAGAATCTGGTCAAAGATTTCTACCTTAAGTTATAAGTCGAGTTACTATTTTATCTTTTTTAATTAGTTGGCCTACCGAAATTCTGTCGATAAATTTGAAGTGAAGTCCGCGTTAAATTTTGGGCTGTTTGAGCAAAAGGGAATTTATTCTAAGTGAGAGTTATTCCCTGCGAGTTCCCAAAATTTAGGGGACAAACAAAAAATTTAGAGAGAATTTGGTAAGCCTAGATTTTTTTGTTTCTTTTTTCATCAATGGAAAAAAGAAAAAGCAATCCTTACTATAACAAACCACCCTTAACCACTTGCGTTTCGTCACCCTGTCCCAATGCTTCGGGAGTGTCAGGGTCTCTAATAGATGCTGAAACAAGTTCAGCATGACGTTTGCATCGAAGGAATAAAAAGATTGCTTCACAATAAAGACTTGGTTACATTTGTTGGAAACACTACACAAATGAAACCAGATCAATTCCAGGCTCCTGATTATTATAATCTTGACGAGCTTTTGACCGACGAACATAAAATGGTGCGGGACGCCACACGCGAATTTGTAAAACGTGAGGTTTCGCCAATAATAGAGGAAGCCGCTCAAAAAGCCGAATTCCCAAAGCAACTTATTAAGGGCCTTGCCGAAATTGGTGCTTTTGGTCCTTACATTCCTGAAGAATATGGAGGGGCAGGCTTAGACCAGATCTCATATGGACTTATTATGCAGGAAATTGAACGAGGAGACAGTGGGATAAGATCTACTGCTTCCGTCCAGTCTTCTCTGGTTATGTATCCCATTTTTAAGTACGGTACTGAAGAGCAAAAGAAAAAATATCTTCCTAAACTGGCCACCGGTGAACTTATTGGCTGCTTTGGACTTACCGAACCTGATTATGGTTCAAATCCGGGAGGTATGGTCAGCAATTTTAAGGACAAAGGCGATCACTACCTTCTGAACGGGGCGAAAATGTGGATCTCCAATGCACCTTTCGCTGATATCGCAATCGTATGGGCGAAAAATGAAGAAGGAAGGATCCACGGTTTGATCGTGGAACGAGGAATGGAAGGATTTTCCACTCCTGAAACCCACAATAAATGGTCTCTTCGTGCCAGCGCTACAGGAGAGCTTATATTTGACAATGTAAAGGTTCCGAAAGAGAATCTGATGCCTAATAAATCTGGTCTTGGAGCTCCTCTTGGATGCCTTGATTCTGCCCGGTACGGAATTGCCTGGGGAGCGATAGGCGCAGCGATGGATTGTTATGATACTGCCCTCAGATATGCAAAAGAACGTATACAGTTTGACAAACCAATCGGCTCCAAACAACTTCAGCAAAAAAAACTGGCAGAGATGATCACAGAGATCACCAAGGCGCAGTTGATGGCCTGGAGGCTGGGAGTGCTTAGAAACGAAGGTAAAGCTACAACAGCACAGATCTCGATGGCAAAAAGGAACAATGTGGAAATGGCAATAAATATCGCCAGGGAGGCACGACAGATATTAGGCGGAATGGGGATCACCGGTGAATATAGCATTATGAGACATATGATGAACCTGGAAAGTGTGATTACCTATGAAGGTACACATGACATTCATCTTCTAATTACAGGAATGGATATTACGGGAATTCCTGCTTTTTAGTTTGAAGCGCTAAGCGTGACGAAGCGCATTAATCAAAAAACGGGGACTTCGACAGGTACAGTCCGCCAGAATTCATTTTAAACGAGTTGTCATTGCGATATGCTACAGGCGGAGTAGCAATCTCATGAAGAGACTCCTTAGCTCATTACTCCCTCTTGGCGACTTTTTAAAGCAGATCAAAACAAGGGCAACGCTTACAGCGCTTGCCCTTTTTATATTTTTCACAGCATTCCTTTTTTAAAGGCTTTGGTTTTTTAGCCACAACACCCTCTACCCGAAGATAATCTTTGGATTTATTGGAATAGAACACTATCACTTTTATGATATGTATATCCTGAAGAGCCATCATATTAAATTAATTCAATATGCTGATATTCTGAGTTAAACAAGCATTAAAAACTCGCTAAGATTTTATATTTCCTATTTCAGATTTTACCTTTGCAAAAAAATGATTCTATATGATAAAAGAGATAAACGCAAGTTTAGAACCTCTAACCAATCAGTTAATAAATCATTCGCTATATAAAAAGATCAACACTCCGCAACACCTGCAGATCTTCATGGAACATCATGTATTTGCAGTATGGGATTTTATGTCCCTTTTAACCGCATTACAGGAAAGACTTACCAAAACTACAAATCCTTGGTTGCCCGTAGGTGATCCGGAAACCCGGTATCTTATCAATGAGATAGTACTTGCTGAAGAGACCGATATCAATATGAATGGGAAAAGACAGAGTCATTTCGAGATGTACCTGGATGCCATGACCGCCGCCGGGGCTAACAAAAAAAAGATCCAGGATTTTCTTCTTCACGTGACCCACGGCACCGATATCTTTTTGATAATTGCTACAAGCAAGCTACCTGTAAGCATTAAGCAATTCTTAAAAAACACCTTTGAAGTGGTTTATAGCAATGAGCCACACAGGATAGCTTCTTCATTCACTTTTGGAAGGGAAGGACTTATTCCTGCAATGTTCTCCTCCATTATTGAAAAAGTACAGAAGAATTTTCCAGATGAAGATCTTAATCTCTTCAAATATTATTTTGACCGGCATATCGAACTGGATGAAGATGAGCATGGCCCAATGGCTTTCAAAATGGTTCAGGACCTTACCGGCAATGACCAGAGCAAATGGGATGCTGTAAAGGAAACAGCCGAGAAATCATTAAAAAGCAGACTTGAACTCTGGAATGGGATAGAAGCCGAGATTGAGAAAAAGGCTGAACTGGAATATGCTTAATTAGTCAAATTATTCATTAACACGCATAAGAATGCTTCGTTTCACTCGCAGTGACCCTGGAATGTAAGCCCGGGAGTCGAGTGCTATTCTAAATGCTGAATTTAAATTTGATTAAAAATCACACTTATCGGCTCGTTCGAGACACTTATCCTGGAAAAACCTCCGAACTAAAGACGTAAGACTACAGACTATTCTGAGGCAGGCGCGATCTTCACTTCTAGACCGTCCAGTTCATCGGTAATTGGGATCTGGCAGCTAAGCCTGCTGTTATCTTCCACCAAAAATGCCTGGTCTAGCATATCTTCCTCTTCAATGCTTTTTTCAGGAAGCATATGTTCAAGATTCAGCATGTAGCACTGGCACGAAGCACACATTGCCATTCCACCGCAAATTCCTATCGTTCCTTCAGGAGCCAGCTCATAAGAGCGAATGACTTCCATTAGGTTCATGTTCATATCGGTTGGAGCATCGATGGTATGGGCTTCACCCTCCCTGTCTATGATTGTAATCTTAATATCAGACATAATTTCTAAAATCTGGCCGCAAATATCGTCATTCTGAATTTATTACAGAATTTTTTAGACCTCGAATCTGTTATTGTGAGAGGATCTTCTTACTTGATACTTCGTATAACCTCCTTTTTGGCTTCTTTTTTACTACCATCAAATCCATTTACCCCACTCACCGTGGTGTACTTCATTACATATTTCTTATCAGGATTTATTCGCTGATAGGCACTCTGGCACATGATGGCAGCCTCATGAAACCCGCAAAGTATAAGTTTAAGTTTTCCTTTATAGGTATTCACATCCCCAATGGCATAGATCCCGGGGATATTGGTTTGATAATCATAAGAATTATCAACTTTAATGGCATTCTTTTCTATCTCAAGTCCCCAGTTGGCAATAGGTCCCAGTTTTGGAGACAATCCGAATAAGGGAATAAAATGATCGGTCTCCTTTAATTCTTCCCCTCTGGCCTCATCTTTATGTCTTATAAGCACCGAATCAAGCTTATCTTCACCTTTAAGGTCTACGACTTCAGCATCGGTGATCAGATTGATCTTGCCAATCTTTGATAATTCCTCAACTTTTTCAACGGAATCCAAAGCACCCCTGAAATCCTTCCTTCGATGTACAAGAGAAACTTCGCTTGCGATTTCGGCAAGAAAGATACTCCAGTCTAACGCCGAGTCCCCACCGCCGGCAATAACTATCTTTTTATCACGATAAATCTCCGGATCCCTGATTATATATGCGACTCCTTTATCTTCATATTTCTTGATGTTCGGGATAGGGGGCTTGCGGGGTTCAAAGCTTCCAAGGCCACCAGCGATCACCACCACCGTAGCGTGATGTTTTGTACCCTTACTGGTTGTAACAATAAAACTGCCATCATCCTGTTTTTCTATTGTTTCAGCCCTTTCGCCAAGCGTGAATCCCGGTTCAAAAGGTTTGATCTGTTCCATGAGATTATCCACCAGATCTCCGGCCAGCACTTCAGGAAAGCCTGGTATATCATAAATTGGTTTCTTGGGATAAATTTCGGAACACTGACCTCCCGGCTGTGGGAGAGCGTCTATCAGGTGACATTTAAGTTTTAACAATCCTGCTTCAAAAACAGCAAAAAGGCCGGTTGGCCCGGCACCAATGATAAGTATATCGGTTTTAATCATGTTCTGACTTCAATTAAACGCAGGCAGGTTCTACTTTTCGATGTTTACCACTTCCTCGATTTGAGGCACATATTTTTTTATGGTCATTTCAACACCACTTTTAAGGGTCATCTGGTTCACAGTGCATCCAACACATGCTCCTTCCAGCTGCACCTTAACCAGCCTGTCATCTTCAATAGCCACCAGCGAGATATTTCCTCCGTCACTTTCCAGGAAAGGACGAATCTCTGCAAGGGCTTTTTCAACATTAATTTTAACTTCTTCGCTTGTCATTTATTTCTTATTAACAGCACTGCATCCTGCCATAGTAGTAATCTTGATCGCTTCGGTTGGAGGCAAACTCTTATTTCTGTTTACGGTTTCCTGTACCATATTTCTTGTAATATCCTCGAAAGCCGCTTCCAGAGGAGTGGCTGTTTGTAATGCCGCAGGCCTACCTATGTCCCCAGACTCTCTCAGGCTTTGCACCAGCGGTATTTCACCAAGGAATGGCACCTTAAGATCTTCAGACAGGTTCTTCGCGCCTTCCTTACCAAAAATATAGTATTTGTTATCTGGCAATTCTTCAGGAGTGAAATAGGCCATATTCTCTATGATCCCTAAAACGGGCACATTGATACTTTCCTGCTGGAACATTGCAACTCCTTTTTTAGCGTCTGCTAGCGCTACATTTTGAGGCGTGCTTACGATTACAGCTCCAGTAATTGGCAGGGACTGCATTATTGACAAATGTATATCACCTGTACCAGGAGGCAGGTCTACAAGTAGAAAATCCAGTTCTCCCCAGGCGGCATCAAAGATCATTTGATTCAATGCCTTTGCTGCCATAGGGCCTCTCCATACCACAGCCTGATTAGGTTTTGTAAAGAAGCCTATAGAAAGGATCTTTACACCATAATTCTCCACAGGTTTCATTTTGGATTTCCCATCCACTTTTACTGAAAGAGGTCTTTCGGCCTCCACATCAAACATAATAGGTGCAGAAGGCCCGTAAATATCAGCATCGAGAATTCCCACCTTGAATCCCATTTTGGAAAGGGTAACTGCAAGATTAGCAGTAACAGTAGATTTACCTACTCCTCCCTTTCCGGAAGCCACTGCAATTATATTCTGGATCCCGGGTATTGGTTTTCCTTTGATCTCCGGTGCTTTTTTCTCCGGAGCCTGAACTTTTACATTAACCTTGACCTTGGCCTTCTGATAAACTTTCTCGTGGATAACCTTCATTACATCCACTTCAGCTCTTTTTTTAATATGAAGGGCAGGGTTCTGCAGAACCAGATCTACCACCACTTCATCACCAAATGTCATTACGTTTTGAACTACGCCACTTTCCACCATATTCTTTCCTTCTCCTGCTACAGATATAGTTTCAAGGGCATCTAAAATATCTTTTCTGTTTAATTTCATAGACAGTTTTTAATCAGATCTTTATCTTATGTAGATTGATTCTAAATGCAAATATAGGTGGAAAACCTAAGAATACGAAGAATTTAGCAATATTAGATTTATAGAGAAATAACAGGAAGTTATGGCCGCCAGAGGCCGTTAATTCTATGAAAGTTCCTTCATTGGATCCCAGAAGACTTTTTCGAAATTCTGAATCTGGAGATCCTTCACAGGAACCCCCTCCTCTTCCAATAGCTGCTGCATGGCATCACTACCTCCAAAATGACTTTTTCCGGTTAGCATACCATTTCGGTTAACTACCCTATGAGCCGGGATATCTTCCATATTTTTTGATGAGTTCATTGCCCAACCAACCATTCTCGCACTTCGGGCCGCTCCCAGATATTTAGCGATCGCACCATAGGAGGTCACTCTTCCTTCAGGAATTAACCTGCAAACATCATAAACCCTTTCAAAGAAACCCTGATTATCACCCATCTTAAAAATTATACATTCTTACCAGGGTAATTACAATGAGTATCATCATAAGACCCGCCATGAAGTAATTAGAGTATTTTGCAAAGGAATCAACCCTTTCTTCAATCTTCGCAAAGGAGAGAACATACAAATACAGAGTGCTAAAGGACCCCAGGGCCGCGGCACACGAAAATGAAATTATCATGGACCAGTCATAGGTAACCGTATCGCTTAGGTCCATAGCTCCGGCTATAGCTACAAAATATGGAATTGGAAATAGATTTAATACCGCCACCAGCATTCCCTTAAGAATACTATGTGCATCGGCTTCCTTTGCAGAGTGTTCATATTTCCTCTTTTTCCTGGCCTTCATAAAGAAATAAACGAAGAGAATAGAGAAAATCACCAGGCCGGCCCTTAAAAGCATTCTTCGAACAAATGGATGATCAAAAATATACTTCGCAAGCAGCACGGCGATAAAAGCCTGAATTAACACCACAATTGCCGCTCCCACAGCAACATACATCCCATTTTTCTTACCTCGTTCCACGCAGGTCTTGGCAACAGTCATATTAACCAGCCCCGGGGGCACCACCCCTAGAAATGCCGCAAAGTAAGTAATGAGGAATAGTTTTGTTTCTTCCAATACCCCTTATTTAATCTTGAACTGAATATACGTAATAGGTTTTCCCTGTTCAAGATACTGTTTTTCATAGAAAGTCTGTATCCCTGTCACCTCTTTTGGTGAATATTCATTTTTGTAAATATCATGATGCGCATACAAGATCTCATGACCTTCGCCATGCAAAAGCCCTAAAGTGTAACCATGCATGAATTCAGAATCTGTCTTTAAGTGAACAAAACCGTCTTCTTTTAAAATATTCTTATATCTCTTTAGGAAATGGGTGTTAGTAAGCCTGTGTTTTGTCCTTTTATATTTTATCTGCGGATCAGGAAAAGTGATCCAGATCTCACTTACTTCTGAATTCTGGAAAACATGTTCTATAAGTTCAATTTGGGTCCTTACAAAAGCCACATTTTCAAGCCCTTCCTCCAGCGCAGTTTTTGCTCCCCGCCAGAAGCGAGCACCCTTAATATCGATTCCTATATAATTCTTGTTAGGATCCTGTTTTGCCAGTTCAACTGTATATTCGCCTTTTCCGCAACCCAGCTCGAGTACTATTGGGTTATCGTTTTTAAAGAAATCCTGACTCCAGTTACCTTTCAGCTCAAAAGAACCATCCAATAATTCTTCCCGTGAAGGCTGAATTACGTTTTTAAACTTTTCGTTTTCCTTAAAGCGCTTGAGTTTATTCTTACTTCCCACAAAAAAATTAATATTTTGGTAAAATTAAAGAAAATCGAACACCTGTAAACAAGAATATATTCGTATTATGAGAAAGAAGAGGATACTGGTGGCAACACTCAACTGGGGATTTGGCCATGCCACCCGCTGCATCCCTATAATAAGAGAACTACACAATCATGGTTTTGAGCCTGTTATAGCTTCTGACGGGCAGGCTGGCGATCTTCTTCAAAAAGAATTTCCACATCTAACATATATCGAACTTCCCTCCTATAACATCCAGTATGCTAAAAATGGAAATTATTTAAAATGGAAACTGATGATGGATAGCCCCAAGATCCTGAATGCCATCAAAGCTGAAAAAAAGCTTACCAAAAAGCTTGTAACAGATTATGATTTAAAAGGAATAATTTCTGATAACCGATTTGGGGTTAGAAGCAATAAACTAAAAAGCAATGTTTTTATCACCCATCAACTTAATGTCCTTAGTGGGAATACCTCTTTCCTGAGCAGTTATTTTCATCAAAACTATATTAAGAAGTTTGACCAGTGCTGGGTGCCGGATAGCGAAGATGAAAAGAATTTAAGCGGGAGGCTGGGACATCTGCCTAAGAAACCTGAAAACCTTAAGTATATTGGTCCCTTAAGTCGGTTAAAGAAAACGGAAGTCCCGGTAATCTATGATTATTTGGTTCTTCTTAGTGGCCCCGAACCTCAGCGCAGCATCCTTGAATCCATTTTAATCCATGAGCTAAAAAACACCGATCATAAAATACTTTTTATTAGAGGAGTAATTACAGAAGAAACACAGGTTGGCACAAACAATCCGAACATCAATATAAAGAACTATCTGTATGGCAGCGCCTTGCAGGAAGCCCTGAATTGCAGTCGGTATATAATCAGCAGGTCGGGTTATACTACCTTGATGGACCTTGCCAAACTGGAAAAAAAAGCATTCTTTATTCCCACCCCGGGGCAGAATGAACAGGAATATCTGGCAGAAAGATTGAAAAAATTAAAAATTGCTCCTTCCTCCAGACAGGAGGATTTTGAAATATCAAAATTGGCAGAGATCGAAAATTATGAGGGTTTAAGTAATTTCGGGAATCACATTATTTTCAGGGACCTCTTTGCTTTTTTCGAGGGTGAATGAAAATTCACTACCCACTCCGAATACACTTTCAACATAGATCTTTTCGCCGTGAGCTTCCAGAATATGCTTAACGATTGAAAGGCCCAGGCCGGAACCACCCTCTTTCCTTGATCCGCTTTTATCAACACGGTAGAAACGTTCAAAAAGGCGCGGGATATTTTCTTCTTCTATACCCTCACCATTATCTGTAACCCTGATTATCACTTTATTCTTTATCAGGTTTTCAATACTAATCTCAGTGGTACCACCTTTTTTTCCGTATTTGATGGAATTCACAATTAGATTGGTTAGCACCTGCTGAATCCTTTCCTTATCAGCCCTCACAAACACCGGTTTGAAATAATCCATATCAAAGGTGAGGGTAATGTTCTTTTTGGCTGCTTTCATCTCGAGCAGATCAAAGGAAGCCTGAATAAGTTCCACAATATTAAAACTCTCGTACCTTAAATGAAGGTCACCGGTCTCAAGTTTAGTGATCATATCCAGATCCCGGACAATATAAATAAGCCTTTCCACCCCTTTGCTGGCCCGGTTAAGGTATTTCTTGCGAACGGCCTTGTCTTTATAGGCGCCATCTAAAAGGGTTAATATATACCCCTGAACCGTGAAAAGCGGGGTCTTTAGTTCATGGGAAACATTCCCCATGAATTCTTTCCTGTAAGCTTCCCTTACCTTTAAGGTTTCTATTTCCAGTTTTTTGTCCTCTGCAAACTTTTTCACCTCCCGGGTGAGGCTGGACATATCGGTAGTGATCTGGTTGGGATTAAGGGTAGTGGAATCTAAAAGCGAGACATTGTCATAGACCTTCTTTATTCGGCGGTAAATAAATCTTTCAACCCGGTACTGGATAATTACGAAGCAAAAAAGATAACACAACAGCACAAAAAGCACTATCCAGGTTGCAGAAAATTCTGGGTCTAGATACATAAAAACACTCCCCATTACCGCAAGAAAAATACTAATATATAGCGAAGTTCTTAGGGCAAAACGATATGAGCGTTTGAATTTTTTTGTCATTAAACTACGAACTTATAACCTACCCCTTTAATAGTTTTAATCCTTTCATCACCAATTTTTTCGCGTAGCTTCCTAATATGTACGTCGATGGTCCTACCTCCAACAACTATATCATTACCCCAAACCTTATCAAGAATGTCTTCTCTTTTGAAAACTTTACCGGGTTTAGAAGCTAGCAGGGAAAGCAGTTCAAACTCCTTTCTTGGCAGGGCCATTTCTTCTCCTTCCTGAACTATTTTATATTCTTCCCTGTTGATGGTTATATCTCCTAATTTAACAATATTAGAGGATTTATCATCGTCCCTGTATCGCCTTAACAGAGCCTTTACCTTACTAACAAGAACTTTTGGCTTGATTGGTTTGGTAATATAATCATCTGCTCCGGCATCGAAGCCTGCCATTTGAGAATAGTCCTCTCCCCTGGCTGTCAGAAAAGTAATGATGGTATCTTCCAAATCTGGTATCTTCCTGATCTGTTCACAGGCTTCGATACCATCCATTTCAGGCATCATAACATCAAGGATTATAAGATGAGGCTTGTTCTTTTTTGCAAGTTTCACCGCATCGGCTCCATTATCTGCAGTAATAACGTTATAACCTTCCGAAGAAAGATTATAACCTACAAGTTCCAGGATATCCGGCTCATCATCAACCAGTAAAATTTGAATGTCTTTTTTCTTCATAATGAATTATGCTGTATTAAAAGTGCCATAAAATTAACC
>JAWWBH010000083.1:0-11002 GCA_033721075.1 Christiangramia sp. | reverse complement strand
GTGATTATCTGAATTGTTCGAATGATTGTTGTGTGCCATGTTGGATAGTTTTTTAATTAACTCATTAAATTTACGATAATATTTACTTATAACTTTTAATTTATAATCATTAAAAACTATGGTGGTTAGGTAAAATTTATTAAAGCCGTATCCAAATTAAAAAGCTGCTCAGCATATTCCTTAATACATATAGATAAAAGCAGTAAATCTTACATTTATAAAGCCATCATTAAATCTGCTCTAACAACAAATGCTGAAAACGCTTCCTTCAGGGAAGAGTGAAATTAACCGAATGTTACCTTTACCCAGTACTAGGATACATTTTTCCATACAAGGATGCTTAGGGATTTGTTAAAAAACCCATATGCCTATGATTAATACAAATAAATTTAAATTCAGGTCTAAATTTTATTATGAATTGAATTGATGGAACAATAGCCGGAGAGATAGAATTTCAAGCCTTCATCTTAACCGTAAATTCCAGGAATTTTTGGCTTAAGTATAGAAAAATTTTATGTGAAACAAGATTCTTAAATATTGATACAGCTTATAATTGAAGAAAGATATTCTTTGATTGAATTCGCCTTTTTCATGCTGCCCTTTTAACTTCCCTCATTTCATCAGAGTTTTCAAAGACTACCCTGGTATGATTCCATAAGGTCTCCAAGGCAAAAAGTATTCTTCCTATTAGCCATAATACATAAATGGTATAATTTATCTTTCCTGAAGCAGATTTCCAGAAATAAGATCATATACATCTATAGCTTCTATAGTTGATTCATCTCCCATTTCCTGCCTCTGGGTAATAAATATAGGCCAATTTTCCTTGGAGTTGCTTAAACGTCCATGCGATCCCTTTACCAATGAAGCATCCAACGGAATGACATCCATCAGGTAACGGAATCCTAATTTTTTCTTTAGCAACTTCAATCCAATTTTCCCTTTGAGGAATTTTATATTTGGATCAGCAAAAGTCTCAACCGGATCATAACCGGGTTTCCGGTGAATGTCTACAGTTCTTGCATAATCCGGGGCTTTTTTATCATTTAACCAAAAGTAATAGGTGAACCATGAATCCTGATCGGCCATGACCACCAGGTCACCCGCCCGATCATGATTAAGATGGTGTTCCCTCTTTCCTTCTTTATCCAGAACTAACTCTATACCCTGAGTATTATTCAGAAGCTCTTTAACCGCTGGAATATCTTTGGGATCTTTTATGTAAATATGCGCTAATTGATGATCTGCCACCGCAAAGGCTCTACTAGCCCAGGTATCCAGTGTTTCATGTCCCAGTTCGTCTTTTACCATTACATATCCATTCCGGCGTAATATCCTGTTGATATGCACCGGATTATTTACATCTGTAATACCGTATTCCGAAACTATTACTACTTCCGCCCCTTGATTTTCGTAGTATGTAATAAGATCCTCACAAACCTTATCAATCTCAAGCAGGTCTTTTCCAATTTCCGAAAAATTAATTCCCTGCCTTTGCAGGTTATAGTCCAGGTGCGGCAGATAAACTAGAGTAAGCGTTGGATCGTGCCATTTATCCACAAGCATGGAAGCCTCAGCGATCCAACGGGTGGATTCAATATTGGCATTGGGACCCCAAAATGAAAATAACGGAAATTGTCCCAGTTCATTCTGCAACTTTTGGCGCAGATCCATCGGCTGACTGTGAATATCGGGTATTTTCAATCCGTTGGCAGGATACAGTGGACGGGGGGTTACGGCAAAATCTACAGTAGAATTCATATTGAACCACCAGAACATATTGGCACAGGTGAAATTAGGATCCTGCTTTTTTAAGGCTTCCCATATTTTAGGTGCCTGCACTAATCTGTTAGATTGCCTCCAAAATTTTATTTCATATTCATCTCGAAAGCACCAGCCATTGCCTACTATTCCATGTTCAGCAGGATATTTACCTGTAAAATAGGTTGCTTGCGAGGAGCAGGTCACTGCCGGCAGGACTGGTTTAATATATAGTTGTTTTCCCTTTTCAGACCATTTTTTCAGAAATGGGGTGTGTTCCCCTATTAATTTTGCAGATAAGGCTACAACGTTAAGAACAACGGTTTTTTTCATGTTTTTATAAATTTTCCTGAACCCAATGAAGTTCCCGTACAATAGAATCGGTTATTTCCAGCTGAATATCATCAGGCAAAACTTCCCAGGTATAAGTTTCGATTTCCAGGTGATCAGAAACTTTTTCCTTTTTCAAATAATCCAGCACATCAAGTATATCTTCCTGTGTAGATTCCAGCTGCCCGTAATTGTTCAGGAAAACAGGTACGTGAAAATGGGTGCGCCATTCTCGGGCTGAAGGATTATTTAATTTTTCTAATGCTTGTGGCAAATCGGGATAATGTGTGAGTTGCCCATCTGAATCTCGTTCCACTACCTGATGGAGATAAGTAGATTCCACAAAAGGAGCCATTGCATCCATGACCCATTTTCTTTGTTCTATCCCTTCTGGAAGGTGAACTTTTAAAGCTGCACTTATCTGGATTTTCCCAATTTTTATACCTTCGGTTTTTAGCTTTTGAAATACTTCTTCCGGCTTTTCATATACAATGGCAAAATGACAAACATCATAGCAGAGACGGATATGATTTTTCAGGCAGACCTCTGCCTCTTCATGTGATAAATTCAGATGTTGTCTTAAATAAGCTGTTCCCTGCGGAATCAGCCATTCCCTGTACCAGCCAATTACTTCCTCGGTATTCTCCAGCAATCCGTCCGGCTCGGGTTCAATGTCCAGGTGAAGGATTTGTCCGCTCTCCTGGTAAATGTTGTACAGCTTTTCTGCAATTTTCACCATGTGCAGGGTTGCCTTTTCCAGAACCACATCCTTATTTTGTTGAATAGCAGGCCAGTATTTATATGAAAGCGGAGAGGTGGAAATACCACCGTCAACTCCATCAGGGAGTAAGGTTGCCAGGATATCAAAAAGCCGGAAGGTATAATCGAGGCGTTGTTTTGTTGTCCAGTCAGGATGGTGCACCTGGTCTTTAACTGTTTGATGGTGAAAACTACCAAACGGAAAACCATTCAGCGTAAATACATAACAATTGTTTTTCTCCAGCCAGTTTTTGAAATCAGAAAGATTTTCCTTTTCAAGAAGTGATCTACTTGCTTTATCAGACAGCCGAAGACCTATACCAAAAGAAGCATCCGGGGATACCTCTTTTTTTATGGGGGGTATATGTTTTTTGAGGTTATGATAATTTTCCACCCAGCTTTCTCCGGGATGGATATTTGTACAGTAAGTAAGGTGATACCCGTTTTTCAGCATAAATGAATTTTTAGACGTAAAAATTTTCATTCTCAAAAGCCCTCAGCTTCTCTGCGGCTAATAAAATAAGATCTGTATCCATTTCATGAACTTCCACTCCGCAACCAATGTCACTTAACAACATGATCGTTAGCTCACCACCTAAGTGCTCCCGGAATTCTCCTAATCCTTTTAAAAGATTTTCCTCTGAAAGTTCCGGAATATGAATGGTAAAGCCTAAATTTTTAAACAGGTATATGATACGGTGGAGATCTTCCAGAGGAATCATTCCTTTAAGGTAGGAATAAGTAGCGTCCAGTGCTATCCCTATCGCTACTGCTTCCCCATGTCGCAGACTGTAATTGGTTAATTGCTCGAGCTTATGTGCTGCCCAGTGGCCAAAATCCAGTGGCCGTGAAGAACCCATTTCAAAAGGATCACCACCGGCAATATGTTCCATATGCATCTGGGCACAGCGGTAGATCAACTCTTCCATGGGAGGCATTTCTCTTTTTGCCAGTTCCTTTACATTTGCTTCCATCCATTCAAAGAAGGAGGCATCTTTTATCAGCGCCACTTTGATAGCTTCAGATATACCCGAACGCCATTCCCGCTTATCCAAAGTATGTAAAAAAGTACTATCATTAATAACCGCAAAGGGGGGAGCAAATGTTCCTAGAAAGTTTTTCTTACTAAAGGCATTAATGCTATTTTTAACACCTATCCCTGCATCGTTTTGAGAAAGAACAGTTGTGGGAATGCGAATATGCTGAATTCCCCTATGGGCAATAGCCGAAGCAAAACCAACCATGTCCAGTACTGCGCCACCGCCAATTGCAACAATGAAGGAATGGCGATCTATTCCAAAAGTATTACTTGCATCCAATATTTGTTCAAGGTACTTAGTAGTGTTTTTCACCTCTTCTCCCCCGGGCACAATTAAAGGGTCGGCACATAAAATAAAATCTTCTTTATGTGCTAAAGCATAATTTCTGATCTTATCAATAAGACCGGGATGCATTTTTACTACTCCCTGATCTACAACAAAGAACGCTTTGGGCGTCTGAAGTTTGCTTATCACTTTTGCAAATAGCGGATTGCTATTATCGAAAATATCTTCCGAAAAATGAACCGTATATTTAAATGGGACAGAAAATGATTGTTGTATAGATCTTTTCATTTTATATCGTTAAAAAAATGTGAGTTTTGTCTGTTTTTCAGGTAACAGAGAATTTTTTTGCGATCCCTAAAGAGACAGGTAATAACAAAAGCACCACAATTCCAAAAATCCAGCCAGCGAAGGTCGTTGCAATTGCAGCATTGAGCACAATCAGAGACAGCACACCTGCTTTAACCGCTTTCCCTATCAACCGAGGCTCCTGTTTCTTAAGAGCTTTTACAACGGGAGGGAAGATTAGAAAGGAAAACAAAATTACAAAAGGTAATACCTGCCACCAGGCTATATTTGAAAATACGGCCAGGATAATAATTGCCAAAATAATCATTCCATACATAACAATTGCTCCAACTAAAGCTTTTCTGTTTCCGCCATGAACTTCGCCCCGGCTAATCATCGTAATAGCCATAATATATATAATCGGGATAAGAGCCAGAAGCCATAAATCCGAAACGGCAGCAGGGATAGCGCTTACTCCCAATAAAAGATTTCCTCCTCTGCATAAACCCATATTAATTGGACCGAAAATAAGCTGATGTTTCCCCCAGGCATCATACAGAACAGCTAGTCCTGCTACAGCAATTGCAATTATTCCACTAAGTATACTTACCTGCCATGCAGCAGCTATTCCAACAATCAATAAGATTCCGGCCAGTAAGCTGGCACTTAAAACAGAGGCCTTGCCACTGGGAATTGGTCTTTCAGGGCGTTCTTTTCTATCCAGCTCTGCATCAAAAACATCGTTAAATACAATTCCCCCTCCATAAAGTCCTATAGTTGCCAATATAAGCCATAATAAAGAAGTGAAAAGATAGGTGTTTTCAGATATACCCAATTGTAAAGCCGCCCCCGAAACCGCAAAACCTGCTAAAATATCTGCAATTGCGGTAATTATATTAGCAGGCCGCATAAGCCTTAGATGAGCGACAAGAGTATTCATTAAATCTTTTCTTTTATTAATTTTCCACTATGTCTGAAGGGGAGTCTCCTTCAACCTTAGGAGATTGGCCTCCCCTTAAAACAGTATTCCCTGAAAGTTTTTTTCGTTGGTCAATGGGCTCCGGATTTAACCAGTCACTTTCCTTCATTTGCCCGCTTTGGCCATAAGCTGTTAAAGCATTCTGGTAACAAGCTAAATGGATAAATTCTTCTTTTATTCCTTTTTCTTTCATTAACCGGGCAGTTTTAGGCACTGCCAAGGGATCACTTATCCCCCAATCGGCTGCACTGTCCACAATAATCCTTTCAGCTCCATACTGGCGGATTATTTCAACCATTCGCTCACTCCCCATTTTGGTGTGCGGGTAAATAGTGAAGGCAGCCCAGTAACCTCTATCCAAAACTTCCCTAACGGTTTCTTCATTATTATGGTCTACAACAACCATTGATGGATCCAGACCATGTTCTTCACTCACATCCATGCTTTTAATAGTCCCTCTTTTTTTATCACGATGAGGGGTATGGATCATTACGGGCAAGTTTACCTCTTTGGCAAGTTCCAGTTGAAGGCGGTAATATTTATCTTCAGCTTGTGTCTGATCATCATACCCTATTTCTCCCACTGCCACTACTCCTTCTTTACCAACATATAACGGTAACAATTCCATTACTTGTTCTGCCAAGGCCTCATTATTGGCTTCTTTCGAATTCAGGCCAATGGTGCAATAATGTTTGATACCGAACTGGCTTGCCCTGAAGCGTTCCCAGCCAACAAGGCTGTTGAAATAATCCTGAAAACTCCCGACTTTGGTACGGGGTTGGCCCAACCAGAAAGCAGGTTCTATAATAGCTCTTATACCTGCTCGTTGCATGGCCTCATAATCATCTGTAGTACGTGAACTTACGTGTATATGGGGATCTATAAACATAGTATTTCTTTAGGTTTCATTAAAATTTCTGTAATTGATATTTATTTTCTCCTTTTCCGATATATTACAACTATCTATATTGGGGATTTCATCCTCTTATGGTGATACATTTTCTTACTCCTGAAGTACCCTTTGGTATTTTTTACCTATTTCTGTCCAATTCAATTTCCCACTTTCTATATCTTTTTTTATTACAGGAAATTGATTGAGCAGCCGCTGTGCTTCCGGAAGGTTACTATGAGCACAAGCCAATAAGCCTGCTTTTTTTTCCAGGGCGTCACCATTAATTACTTTTTCAATATCAGTTAAATAGTTATTACTCAGAAAGGGACCTACAAAACGCCATAATTCAGGTAGCACCATTCTATTTGCAGCCCAACGTTCATGAGCGAAATCTATAAGCATCCCGGCCAGATCAGGATTTACCCGCTCATCTGCTCCATAGATTCTATACAAGGGTCGCTGCATAAAAACTGCTTTTAAAACCATTTGATTCCATGCAGGTTCGTCTAAATATTTTGCTGGAAATGGATTATTTAAGGCAATAGCATCAAAAACATGAGTAATATTGGTTCTTATTCCCTCTGCGGTTTGTTTAATAAAAGCATTTGGATAAGGAAGAATTGGTAGGGCACTATATAAAGTTACCTGCTCATCAAGATCTGCAGTTTCCTGAAGTTTATTAAAAATATTTTTATACTCTTCTGGATCCATACTGGGTACCAATAGCAATAAATAGGTACGAACTCCTTGCAGTAAATTCCAGTACTGAGGTTGAAAACCTTTTTGAAGTGCATCTGCCTCAGCTAATTCTTTTTCTGAAAGCTGCAACTTGTCTCTTCTAATGAATCGGGATGCAGAACTGAAAGAAATATAAAAAGACCGAAGCTCAAAATTATTCTGAAATTTATTTTCCTGATCATTTATCCACCTTTGTTCCTTCGCCTTAAGTCGTTCTTTTATTACCTTTTGGAGAAACTCCTTTACTCTTGATAAATTTTCGTGAAGGACCATGATAACTTGTTAATTCTTTTTTTCTATTGATAAAGATATTGATTATTATCTGGACAATCTTAAGAAGAAACGGTGAAATTACACTTTCAAATAGGGTGTTTTTATCATAAACAAAAATTCCCGAATTCTACTAAAAAATCTTATGACACAACGGCTATGAATTAATTTACATTAAAAATAATTTCTGATTAACTCAGGTAGCAACAAAATAATTTATTGCTAATGCAGCGCTAATAATAATTAATCCAAAAAACTCCCGTGTCTTTTCAATATAAGGTTTTGTCGCCTGCATACTTTGTACAATACTCTCTTGTTTATATTTGGTTATCCAGTCAAGTACTCCATTTTTTGAAAAAAATAATATTATGGCATATACCAGATAAAATACAATTGCTACCAGATATATCAGCGGAAAATAATTCCCAAATGCTGCCAGTCCACAGCCTACTGATGCTACCATATAAATCGGAACCCAAAGCCATGAGTCCCTATCATTTAAATTAACATATGCAAAGGCTGAGAAGGTGATACAAAAAAGGATGTTTAAAACTACGAGTAACATAATATACCTTATATAGGTGATAAAAATATTCTGTGATAAATTGGCAGAGACCAATCAATTGATTTAATATGTCTTTGGTCTTATTGGATTCTCTGTTATTATACGCTTATATGAGCATATAGATATAGAAAAAGACCTGAACGAATAAGCCCGATATTTTCTTCTTACATTATTTTCGAATTTAAAAAAACCTATCCAGTAAAAATGATCTCTACTGAATAAGTTTTCTTAATTCTATATTAGAAAAACTAAAATGGACACTGCTTCCTGCAACCAGCTTTCCTAACTAGATTAAAGCTAAAATTCCCTGGGAAGCTTACATCCAATTCAGTTCTCCTTACTTTTAGTATCCAGGATTCTGCATTATTTTTTCATTTTGATCAATAATAGCCTGAGGAATAGGATTCATATACATTTCTGGCGTGAAGGTATGTGGATGATTAAGAGGAATTATTTCATAAACCCACTCACCACTGTTATCTTCAGGAGACGTATTAGTTATCATCATTCCGTGCTTATCCACATTCATTACCTCCTCGGCTAATTTCCAGCGAATAATGTCAAAAAATCTTACGTTTTCATACCCGAGTTCTACCCGACGTTCACGACGAATAGCCTCCCGCATTGCATCTTGATCAAGTCCTTCTTCCAAATCTGGAAGATCCCCTCTATTTCTAATTTTATTAATTGCTTCGTAAACGGAAGCATCAGGTCCTACCGCTTCGTTTTGTGCTTCAGCATAATTTAAAAGCACCTGAGCATAGCGATAAAAGATATAATTCTGCCCACTGGCACCACCTCCCCTTGGAGCGTCAGGATTCAATTTCTTTTTAGAATAATAACCCGTGTTTCCAACATCGTCACTTCCAAAATCAATTTCATTTAAAGAAGGGTTTACTTTGTCAATTCTAGTGTAAATAGTATCCACTTCATCCATCCAATCAAGATAATAAGGAGCTCCGTCATAAACTATAAAGTCATAGAATCTTTGTTCCCTCCCTTCATAAGGATTCTGTGGATCATATCCTGAAGTTGGATCTGTAATTTCTTTCCCATTTGCCATAGCAAACTGGTCAACTAGTTCTTGAGTTGGATTATAATTTCCCCAAGTATAATATACACCATTAACCCAAACAGGCCCGCCAAACTGTTCATAGTTTGAACCCATTACATTTGCTACAACCTGTCTGTCCCAAATAACTTCAGAATTATATTCATTCGAAGCCCTCCATAAATTTTTAAGATCGGGAAACAGGGAATAGGTACCTTCATAATTATCAATAAACTGCTTATTGGTGGCAGCCGCTTTGGCCCATCTGGATTGATCTTCAGAAGCAAAACTTATTAAATGATTAGGGTCATCTACCGCAGGATTACTATTAAATAAAGGACTTGCAGCATATAATTCGAGCCAGCCTTTTAAAGCCAATGCGGCCCCTAAAGTAGCTCTTCCCGCATCAGGATCACCATTGTTATACTTTACTTCCAATGCTCCATTTTCAACTATTGATCCCAGTTCTGTAGTTAAAAACTCAAAAGTCTCCCCGAAAGTAGACCGCGCCTTATAAATTTCCGATTCATCCATAGTTGTGCGATCCAGGGGTTCGGTGTGGATTACCAAACCTCCAACATGCATCCATAACTCACTATAAAAATAGGCTCTTAAAAATCTAGCTTCATCTATCCTTTGGGCAACATAATCTTCCGAAAAATTTTCGGAATTCTCTTGCAACTTCTGAATAAAGAGATTAATTTTTCTTACCCTTTCGTAGGTATCACCCCAGGGGTGATGATCTGTAGGTCCTGAGATTCCAAACCATACCTGAAATCCACTTGCAGCAGGACTTACAATGCCCTGTTTCCAATTCCAGGATGTATAATAAAACCCAGCATCATTATCATCTGTATAATTATCTAAATTTTCCGGTTGGTTACCTTTGTTCGGTATATCACCGTAAATATCGTTTAGAAAGAGATCAGCAGTAGTCTCCGATTCCCATTGTGTATCATCAACAAGATTTGTTTTATCCGCATTTTCCAGAAATTCTTTCTCACAGGAAAACGAAACCATTATAAGCATCCCGATAATGAGGAAATTTCGAGCCTTTAAAATTTTGTTTATTTGTTCCATTCTTTAGTAATTTTTTAATTATTTAGAAATTCAAGTCAAATCCAAAAGTAACCACCTTTGAATTTGGATAAGCCGTTTCACGGTCAATATCACCACCATCCTGATTTGTAAAACCTGCTTCCGGATCAATAAAATCCAATTTACTTATGGTAAATAAGTTTTGACCTGTAACATAAAACCTTACGCTCTGAATATTTAAAGCTTCAGTTAAAGAAGTTGGAAATGTATAACCCAATTGGGCAGTCTTTAACCTTACAAATTTACTATCAACCATCCAAAAATCAGAGGTTTGTGTGTTATTTGCATAAGGACTTTGAGTAGCCCGTGGATATTTTGCATTTTCAGAAGAGGGGGTCCACCTATTGTTATAATATTCTGTAGTTGTATTACTACTATTATTCGCAAATGGTAGTGTGTGAAAGGATTGATTTAAATCAAAACTGGCCATAGCTGATCCCTGAAAAAATAAACTAGCATCAAATCCTTTCCAGGAAGCATTTGTTGTAAGTCCATAGGTAATCCCTGGATACGCTGGATTTCCAATGACAACTTCATCATTAGCATCAATTTTCCCATCAGGTACACCTTCAGGTCCACTTACATCTGCATATCGAATGTCTCCAGGATGTAAATCTCCAAATTGAGTTACATTATAACCATCCTCGCTGTTAATGATACCATCATTATTTATATCATCTGAAGTGGAAAATAGACCTAGGGACTTATAGCCAAAAGGTGTACCATAAGCTCTGCCTGTTCTGCTACGATTAGGATTATCACGGGTTGCTGCTGTTTCAAAAACCTCCACCATTTCATTGGTAGAATAACTAAAGTTACCATCAATACCTAGATAAAGCCCGTTCTCGAAAGTATAACGACTACCTAAAACAACCTCAAAACCATGACTTTTCATAACACCGGCATTCTCTTCCGATAGGTCAAGTCCATATTCAGCTGGCACACTCAC
>JAWWBH010000082.1:0-11009 GCA_033721075.1 Christiangramia sp. | reverse complement strand
TTACAGAGTATGAAGAAGAATTAAGACAGGTTTTCAGAAAAGCGATCAATCATTCAAAAACCAGAGAGAAGGGCGTTTTTGCAGTAAGTATTCCCGATTATGGTTATACTCCTTTCGGGTCGGCTAACCAGGAGGAAATAAGTGAAGAAATAGACAGGTTCAATTCTGTATTTCGAAGGGTAGCAGAAGATTTTGATGTTGATTTTTATAATATTACCCCAATCTCCAGGGATGCTGCTGATAATCCTGAATTAGTGGCAAGTGATGGGCTTCATCCAAGTGGACTTATGTATCAGTATTGGGTGGACCAGTTCGTAAATCAGGTGGCTGAAAAATTACCCGAATAAATTTTATAGACGTCGCATTTTCAGAACTTTAATTTGATAAATTTGATGGATGCGAGAGGACTTTCTATATCATTTGTGGAGATTTCAGAAGTTTGATTCTGAAGCTTTAAAAACTTCTGATGGAGAGTCTTTAATTATCCTTCATCCGGGAAGTCATAATAACCTGTCGGGGCCCGATTTCTTTAATGCGAAGGTGCAGATTGGGGAGCAACTCTGGGCTGGAAATGTAGAGATACATCTGAAATCTTCTGACTGGTATTTACACGGGCATGAAACCGATGCAAATTATGATAATGTTATACTGCATGTAGTCTGGGAACATGATGCTGAAATTTTCAGAAAGGATGGCTCGGTTATTCCCACATTGGCCTTAAGGAATAAGGTTAATAATGCAATTTTAAATTCCTACAACGAACTACTTGAAAAGAAACATCTCAAAATAAATTGTGAAAAGGATTTTGCTGGATTTGAAGATTTCGAACTTGAACACTGGTTGGAAAGATTATATTTTGAGAGACTGGAGAAGCGCTCTATCCAGATTGAGGAAATATTTTCCAGCACTGGGAACAACTGGGAAGCTACACTTTTCATAATGTTAAGTAGAAGTTTTGGACTCAACCTGAATGCTGAGGCTTTTATAGCTATGGCCAGTAGTTTTGATTTCAAAGTGGTTCAAAAACTGGCTGGAGATAGGTTTCTACTCGAGGCTTTATTTTTTGGGCAGTGCGGAATTATCAAAGGAGAAGATAAATATGCTCTGGACCTGGAAAAGGAATATAATTACCTGAAGCATAAATTTTCACTGAACAATGCTTTTTTAATTCAACCTCAATTTTTCAGGTTACGTCCCGATAATTTTCCTACTATAAGGCTGGCTCAACTGGCCGCGGTTTATTCAACAAAAGTCAATTTGTTCGAACAGGTGATAACGGCCAAAAGTCTAAAGGATCTCTATAGTTTATTTGAAGTTGAAGTTTCTGATTACTGGACCTGTCATTATAATTTTGGAAGGCCACATTCAGTTAGAAAAAAGGTACCTTCCAGGGCCTTTGTTGACCTTGTTATTATGAATTGCCTGCTTCCACTTAAAGACCATTATTCAAAATATATGGGACAAAGCAATGAAGATTTGATCCAGGAACTCATTTGTACTATTCCGGTAGAAAAGAATTCGGTTGTTGAAATATTTAATGAACTCAGGCCGCGTACTGCTCGAAATGCAATGCATTCCCAGGCTCTTCTGGAATTGAAAAAGGAATATTGTGACCTTGATAAATGCCTTCATTGCGAATTAGGGGCATCCCTTCTTAAGAAATCTCCGAAATACATTTAAATTTGTAGCATGACTACTCTTGTTTCCAATATTAGATATTACCTGGAAAAGCATGGTTTTTACGTTTCTTCCCGATTAGCCGATAAGTTAGGGATGAGGGCAAAGAATGTAAGACTATTCTTCATTTATGCCTCTTTCTTTACTATGGGAGCCGGTTTTATAGTTTATCTTACACTCGCCTTCTGGCTCAAATTAAAAGACCTTTTATACACCAAGCGAACTTCGGTATTCGACCTATGAGAAAGCTGATCGATTCAAGAATTAAACTCGCAATTGTATTAATTATTCTGGTATTTATTACCGGGGTAGTTGGATTTAGATACCTGTATGATTATTCCTGGGTTAATGCACTATATATGACTATTATTACCATCAGTACGGTTGGTTACGGTGAAGTGCAACCAATGGGGACATATGGGAAGATCTTCACTTCAATATTTATCATTTCAGGGCTTTTTATTTTTGGTTTTGGTCTCTCCACTATAACCGAGCATATTTTGAATAAGAACAATATTGGTAATCTAAAGCGTAATAGAATGAAAAAGAAAATAGACTCTTTTAAAGATCACATCATTGTGTGCGGTTATGGACAGAATGGAAAGCAGGCAGCCCAGAAACTGGTTGATTACCGAAAAGACTTCGTTGTAATTGATGATCATGAGGAAGTTTTTCATAGTGTGGAAGATAATGGATTCAATTATATAATTGGTAATGCAACTGAAGATGAAGTGCTCATTAATGCCGGGGTAGAACGAGCTTCAACACTAATATGTGCGCTGCCAAGGGATGCCGATAATTTATTTATAGTGCTTTCGGCCAGGCAGTTAAATAAAAACCTTAAAATAATTAGCCGTGCTACCGAAGAAAATAGCTACAAAAAATTAAAATTGGCGGGAGCTGATAATGTGATAATGCCAGATAGGATTGGAGGAAGTCATATGGCCTCTTTGGTAGTGGTGCCAGATCTGGTTGAATTTCTTGATAATCTTTCGGTTTCAGGACAGCAGGATAGTATAAATGTGGAACAGATACCTTTTTCAAAGGTTTGCTCTGATGGGATCGAAAAAACGATCGCAGAGACTGATATTAGGAAAAAGACGGGTTGTTCCATAATTGGTTATAAATCTCCTTCAGGTAGCTATGTTGTTAACCCGGAGCCTGGTCTTATACTGGAAAAAGAATCAAAATTAATAATGATTGGAAGGCCCGAACAGATAGAAAGTTTAAAGAAGTTTTATTCGGTCTGATTTACTTTTTTAATATGTTTTGCCCTGTTATCAGGGCTTTTCATTAACAAATAATTCACAATTTAACTCCCAAAAGTTTGAAATAGCCTATTTTTTTAGCATATTCACCCGCTGTAATTTTAACGTTAAATTAATAACCGAAATTCTATATGAGAAAGTATTTGCTTTCAATGTTCTTTTTATTTTCAATTTTTGGATTGTCTGCACAAGAACTGGACGTAAAGGCCAAAATTGGCAACCCTTCAAAAGTAATCAATAATGGGTTCATCGAGCTAGACGTAACTGGAGGTACTCCGCCATATCAGTACAAGTGGTCAAATCAGGCGACAAGTCTGGAGTCTAACAGAACTGAAGGATTAACAGAGGGAATACCTTACAGTGTTGTGGTTACAGATAGCGAAGGGAATTCAGTTGAAAAGGAATATACCGTAGAAGCTGAAGCTATTACCGAGCATTTTAATGGAACCTTTGCTCCCATAGTGGATGGGATGGGAAGTGTTCTTTTCTGGGATCCTTTTTCGGCGACCGGGATATATGACCCGGTGGTTTATGCCGATGTGAAAAGGATCGCTGCCCCTGAATGGAATGCCCAGGAAGATGCAAAATTTACGCTAAAAGAATGGAAGGTAGCAGAAGGCGAGCACGTTGAAGAAGGAGATCTTGTTGCGGTTGTAACAAAAAATTCTGAAGATATTGATGTATATGCCAATGCTAAAGGTCGTTTACATCATTTTCTGGATGAAGGAGAAGTTATTTATAATTCAGAGAATAAAGAACACGTAATCGAGCAGGGAGCTCAGTATTTCGCCAGTATTGAATATGATGAGCCAATTGCACTTCTTCACCCAAATGGGGACCCTCAACAGAAGAATATTCCTTTTATTGTTGTATGGCTTGTTCTTGGAGCCCTTTTCTTTACGATTCGTTTAGGATTTATCAATATTAGAGGTTTCAGGCATTCACTTCAACTGGCTAAAGGTAAATTTGATGATCCTAATGCCCCGGGACAGGTAACACACTTCCAGGCATTGGCAACTGCTGTTTCCGGAACTGTTGGTCTTGGTAATATTGCAGGTGTGGCTGTGGCTATTTCCTTAGGAGGAGCCGGAGCTACTATGTGGATGATTCTTGCGGGACTTCTGGGAATGTCCTCAAAATTTGTTGAGTGTACCCTGGGTGTAAAATATAGATTCATAAATTCTGAAGGGCGTGTATTTGGTGGTCCTATGAACTACCTGAGATATGGTCTTGAGAAAAGAAATAAGAGAGCATTGGGTAAATTCCTTGCTGCATTTTTCGCGATTCTGGCAATTGGAGCCTCTTTTGGAGGAGGTAATATGTTCCAGGCCAACCAGTCTTTCTCAATCCTTGCAGGTGAATTTCCAATGCTTGTTGGAAACGGATTCTGGTTTGGTGTTGTAGTAGCCATCCTGGTAGGAATTGTTATTATTGGCGGGATTAGCAGTATTGCAAAAGTTACAGGTAAAATCGTGCCTATTATGGCAGCTGTGTATGTAATTGGTGCTTTTGTGGTAATTGGTTTTAATTTCGAAAATATAGGTCCTGCTTTTGGTGCGATCTGGGATGGAGCATTTAATCCCAGTGCGATCAAAGGTGGAGTTATCGGGGTGCTTATCGTAGGCTTCCAGCGTGCTGCTTTCTCCAATGAGGCAGGGGTTGGATCAGCAGCGATCGCTCACTCGGCAGCGAAAACGAATCATCCGCCATCTGAAGGTTTTGTAGCTTTATTGGAGCCATTCATCGATACGGTTGTGGTATGTACTCTTACAGCACTGGTACTTATCTTTACAGGAATGCACGAAGTTGAAGGGGTAGGAGGGGTCGAACTTACTTCCACTGCCTTTGGTAGTGTGATCTCATGGTTCCCTTATGTACTGGCAACTGCGGTTTTCCTGTTTGCATTCTCTACAATGATCTCCTGGTCTTATTACGGAATGAGAGCCTGGACATACCTGTTTGGGAAAAGCAAGAAGAATGAGATGATATATAAATCTTTCTTCCTGATATTCGTGGTCGTGGGAGCATCTGTAAGTTTAGGAGCCGTTCTCGACTTCTCAGATATGATGATCCTTGCGATGTCTTTCCCTAATATTATTGGTTTGTATATCATGATAGGAGAGGTAAGCGATGATCTTAAAGAATACTCTCACAGGCTAAAAAATGGAGAGTTGTTTCAGAAGCCATCCAAACAGAAAAAAGAAAAGGCCGAAGTCTCTTAGGTCTTAGTCTATAAAATGAAATTTCTCAGATCCCATTTTGCACTTTCAAAGCGTCAGCAAAATGGGATTTTTGTTTTGGTGATCCTGATAGTAGTTTTCCAGGTGTTCCTACTCTTCGATTTCTTTACCGGAAGTGAACCTGAATCAATTCCTTCAGCTGAGATCGTTACTTTTCAAAGACAACTGGATTCTCTAAATAAAATAGACGTAAAAAGGAAGGATACATTGTATCCCTTCAATCCAAATTTCATAACAGATTTTAAGGCATATCAGTTAGGAATGAATGTACAGGAAACAGATCGTTTGCTGGCCTATAGAAATGCTGATAAATGGATCAATTCTGCTGAAGAGTTTCACAAGGTCACTGGAATTTCTGATAGTTTGTTGAAAGTAATAAGTCCATCTTTTAGATTCCCGGCCTGGACTCAGAAATCTGCTTCTTCAGAAGCGCAAGTCAGGAAGATACAAATATCAAATTCTGAGGTGGCCGACCTAAATTCGGCATCTGCAGAAGATTTGATAAAAGTTAAAGGTGTAGGCGAGGTGCTTTCCAGGAGAATTGTCAAATACCGCCAGAGTATAGGAGGTTTTCGTGATCCAGTTCAGCTTTATGATGTTTACGGGCTTTCCCCTGAGGTGATCCAGAATATAAATAGACAATTCCAGTTACTCACAAGGCCAGATTCTGTTGTAAAGAATATAAATGAAGTGACGGCTGCAGAGCTGGCAGAAATGCCATATTTCAATTACGATCTAGCCCAAAAAGTAATAAGTTACCGCAAGCTCCATGAGGGGATCACCTCGTTTGAAGAATTATCAAAAATCGACGGTTTTCCTTACGATAAAATCGACAGAATTAAATTATATTTGGGCATAAATTGAAATTATGAGAGAATTTCTTTCCTAAATTCAGAATAATGTATCAAAAAAGGCTGTTTACAAAGAATCAACCAGTCAAAACAATATAATAGGAATGAGTAGATATTTTACAGAGGAACATGAACTATTCAGGAAAAGTTTTCAGGAATTTTTGCAGAAGGAAGTGGTGCCTCATATAGAAAAATGGGAAGAAACAGGAACTATCGAGCGCTTCATTTGGAAGAAGTTCGGAGAAATGGGATATTTTGGCCTGAACCAACCAGAAGAATATGGCGGAATGGACCTGGATCTTTTCTATACCGTGATATTCCTTGAAGAATTGCAAAAGATCAATTCGGGAGGTTTTGCTGCTGCCATGTGGGCTCATGCCTACCTGGCGATGACACATGTTAAAATTGAAGCAAGCCACGAGCTAAAGGAGAAATACCTGGTGCCAGCTATTGAAGGAGAAAAAATAGGCTGTCTTTGTATATCGGAACCATTTGGAGGTTCTGATGTTGCAGGAATGAAGACCACTGCAATAAAAAAGGGGGATAAATATATCATTAATGGTTCAAAAACATTTATCACCAACGGTGTTTATGCCGATTTCTATGTTGTTGCTGCCAAGACCCATCCTGAAAAAGGGAATAAAGGGATGAGTATATTTCTTTTGGACAAAAATCTGGATGGAATTTCAGCCACAAAATTAAATAAGCTTGGCTGGAGAGCTTCTGATACTGCCGAACTTGCTTTTGATAACGTGGAAGTTCCTTCAGAAAATCTTTTGGGAGAGGAAGGAAAAGGATTTAGTTATATCATGCAGCATTTTGCGATGGAAAGGTTGATCATGGGGATCAATGCCCATGCACGATCTGAATTTGCCCTGGAATACGCGCTGGGATATATGAAAGAACGCGAAGCCTTTGGTAAGACCCTTGATAAATTTCAGGCATTAAGACACAGCGTGGCTGAAATGGCAAGTGAGATAGAAATGATGAAAGAGTTCAATTATTCTGTGGCACAAAGACTTAATGACGGCGAATATGTAGTGAAAGAAGCCAGCATGTCAAAATTGCTTTCTACCAAGATCGCTGATGAAGTTGCTTATAAATGTCTTCAGATGTTAGGAGGTTATGGATATATGGAAGATTATCCTATGGCGAGATTGTTTAGAGATAGCAGGCTTGGCCCAATAGGCGGGGGAACTTCAGAGATACTAAAAGAGATCATCGCTAAAATGATCATAGATAAGAAGGAATATAAACCTGCTGCCAGTTAAAAGAGGATACAGCGAAATAATATAAATCCCGGGTTATTCCCCGGGGTTTTTTGCTGGTATTATTAAGCTATGTAGTAACTATAGTTTAAATTATTAGTCTTACGTCCCCAAGTTCCTTAACTCTATAAGGAAATTTTGGTCCTGGAGCTCCTATAAACATATAGTTGGTTGGAATATTCCACCCCATGGAGTGTTCTTCTATTTTTTTAGGTATGGATTCGCCAGTTTCTTTTACGAAATGAATTTTTATTTCAGGATAGATCCTGTCCAGGACCTCATGTCGCTTTCTAAACTATCAGGAAGTTTCCCCCTTCCTTCAACACCATTACAATTTTTAATCTTCTGGTAGGTTCATTGTGGTTAATGTATTGAATTACCTTATCAAGGGTGTCAAAATTATCTCGCAGTAAAGAATACAAATTCTTGCCCACTAATTTCAGCAAATCTTTTAACAGCTCTTTTGTGTAAGGATTTGGAAAGCTCGAATGTTAATCGGATTTATCACTTAAACTTTTAAAAAAAGTTCTTCTGATCTTTTCGCCATTTATAAAAAATTCCTGGGCCTCCTTATCTGTATAGAATTCCTTGGTGAGCTCCTCGTTTTTGGTAACTTCATTTTCAGATTTCCCCTCATTTATCGCCTGTTGAACATTTTCACGTATCGTTTCGAGCATAGACAGAAAATCTTCATAATCTGAATAAGTGGCGATATCTCCATGTCCTGGAATAATTCTGGTGTTCTCATTGATTATTCTCAGGCCGGTTTTGGTTGCTTCAATATAACCATCTATGCTTCCGCCGCTATCCAGATCAATAAACGGGAACATCCCGTTAAAAAAAGTATCACCTGCATGTAAAACATTGCTTTGTGGGAAATAGACCAGGGCATCACCATCTGTATGTGCATTATGGACATGCGCTACCATAATATCATTATCATTTAAATGAAGATTGATGTTTTCATTGAATGTTATTACTGGTAAACCATCGATGTTTTCATCATTCTCCTTCAGTCTTTTCCTGACATTTTCGTGAGCCAGGATGAGGGCGCCTTCTTCCTGGAAATTCGCATTTCCTCCTACGTGATCTCCGTGATGATGGGTATTCACCAGGAATTTTACGGGCTGATCACTTATGGTTTTTAATTTATCGATTATTTTTGGCGAGAGCGGTGCGAACTGATCATCTATCATGAAGACGCCATCTTTTCCGGTAAGAATTCCAATGTTCCCTCCAGCTCCCTTCAGCATATACACATTTTTATTCACGGGAATTATTTTGATTTCAACATTGTCAAAATTCTGAAAGGCGAATAGGGGAGACCAGATAAGAACAAATAAGAAGATAGTAGTGGTAATATTTTTCATGTTCTATTTTTTTAGAGACTTAATTTACAGAAAATTATAATATTAAGGTATTTTAGAAAAGCTGGATAGAAATAATCAAAATAATTATTGGAGGATATTTAAAATGATTTATCTTTGCAGCCGATTCCAAAAGAGAGGAGGTGATGACACTATGTTAATTATACCAGTTAAAGACGGAGAAAATATAGATAGAGCTCTTAAGCGTTTTAAGCGTAAGTTCGATAAAACCGGAACTATGCGTCAGCTAAGAGATCGTCAGCATTTTACAAAACCTTCTGTTGAAAGAAGAGCTCAGATTCAAAAAGCTCAGTACATTCAACATTTGAGAGACGCAGAAGATATCTAGTATCTCTTGTAAGGTGATTGTAAGATCACTCGATAGTATATAAGACTGTTGATAGGTTAAAGTTTAGTAACTTTGTCTATCAACAGTTTTTTTATGCCCTTTTCTGCCTTTCTAGACTACCTACAGCTTGAAAAGAAATATTCAACTCATACTGTTACGGCCTATGCCAGCGATCTGAATACTTTTAAGACTTTCCTGAAAGAGACTTTTGAAGAAGATGATCTGAAAAATGTCAATTATTCTCAAATACGCAGTTGGATCGTTAGTCTTTCTGAGTCTCAGATCTCTAACCGAACGATCAACCGGAAAATTTCATCACTAAAAGCCTATTACCGTTTTTTGCAGAAAGTAGGCGAAATAGATCATTCCCCCCTAATAAAACATAAGGCCTTAAAGACCTCAAAGAAAGTTCAGATCCCGTTTTCTGAAAATGAGATTGCACAGGTTCTTAATAATATAGATGATTCTACTTTTGAAGGTATTCGCGATCGATTCGTGGTAGAATTGTTTTATTCGACTGGGATCAGGAGGATAGAATTGATTGAGCTTAAGTTGAACAACCTGGATCTTGGTTCGGGAGTTTTAAAGGTTCTTGGAAAAAGAAATAAGGAAAGATATATCCCCCTGATAAATTCGGTAAAGGAAACTGCTCGTAAATACCTTGAGTTTAGAGAGGCTTTCGGAGAATCTCATAATACATCCTATCTTTTTTTATCTTCCAAAGGAGAGAAACTATATGAAAGTTTTGTTTATAGAATTATAAATAATTATTTTAGTGAGGTGTCTGGTAAACTAAAAAAGAGTCCGCATATCCTGCGGCATTCGTTTGCCACTCATTTATTGAACCAGGGTGCTAATCTAAATGCGGTAAAGGAATTGTTGGGTCACTCCAGTCTGGCGGCGACCCAGGTCTACACTCATAACAGTATTGCCGAGCTTAGCAAAATTCACAAACAGGCACACCCGCGGAACAATAAGAATTAACTTAACCTTTTGTTTAATTAAATTCTACTGGATATGAAAGTAAATCTGCAGTCCGTAAACTTCAATGCCGATCGTAAACTGATTGACTTCACTCAAAAAAAACTCGATAAACTGGAAATCTATTTTGATAAAATTATTTATGCCGACGTTTATTTTAAAGTTCAAAATACCAGCGGCAAAGAAAACAAGATAACCGAGATTTTACTTAGTGTGCCGGGAGGTGATATAATCGTAAAGAAAACCTGCAATAAATTTGAAGCATGTGTGGATGAGTGTGTTGGTTCTTTACAGAGACAGCTCATCAAAAGGAAGGAAAAAATGAGTGCTCATGTTTAGCTGATTTTTTTCAAAATTATTTTTTGATAAAGGAATAATTTATATACATTTGCAGTCCGTTAGAAATAGCGGACTTTTTTATGCTGAAAAAGTAGCTGAAAAGGCCGATGTAGCTCAGCTGGCTAGAGCAGCTGATTTGTAATCAGCAGGTCGTGGGTTCGAGTCCCTCCATCGGCTCTTGAAATACTGAAATCACCGAAGTTTCGAAGAAATTTCAATCGCTAAAGCCTTAGGGTTTAAAAGCTTGAAAATTTTTCCTTTGAAATTTTGAAAAATGCTTTGGATGGTGCTTTAAAATTGCTTTAATTTGCACCCGTTTTAAAAACCATTGGAAGCTTAGCTGTTTCAGCTACGGTTCTATGAAATAGTGGTAAAATTGGGGAGATACTCAAGCGGCCAACGAGGACAGACTGTAAATCTGTTGTCTTTCGACTTCGCAGGTTCGAATCCTGCTCTCCCCACAAAGATTTTTATAGAGACCGCGTAGAAAATTTATTTTCTAAAGCGGGTGAGATAAAAATCTTGGTAAGGGGTCACCCTTACAGGATCATTAAATTTATTTGATAATCCTTTTAAAATATGAAATGCGGGAGTAGCTCAGTTGGTAGAGCGTCAGCCTTCCAAGCTGAATGTCGCCGGTTCGAACCCGGTCTCCCGCTCTAAATAAAT
>JAWWBH010000081.1:0-11108 GCA_033721075.1 Christiangramia sp. | reverse complement strand
CCCTTTTCATTCTTTTAGTTTTGAGGCAGACCACAAACCAGAAGAGGAACTTTCAGAATATCTACTGTTAAAATCTTTATAATGCGTATTATCTCCGGAAAACATAAGGGAAGAAGATTGATCGCCCCTGCGAAATTACCTGTGAGACCCACTACCGATGTCGCGAAGGAAGCCTTATTCAATATTCTCAATAATTACTACCATATTTCTAACCTGAAGGTTTTAGACCTTTTCTCAGGTACGGGAAATATATCCTATGAGTTTGCGGCAAGAGGTGCTGAGATGATCACTGCTGTGGATGCCAATTACGATTGTGTAAAATTCATCAAGAAGACATCTGCCGAACTCGATTTCCCTATCACCACTATCAAAAGCGATGTCTACAAGTATCTGGAAAAAGTTCCTGCGAAAGCAGATATTGTTTTCGCCGACCCTCCCTATGATCTCGAAAAAGAAGATTTTGCAAGGATTGCCGAACTTGTCTTTCAAAATGCTATATTAGAGGAAGAAGGCTTGCTCATTATAGAGCATTCTAAACACACCAACCTGTCTGATCTCGAAAGGTTCAGGGAGAGTCGCAAGTACGGCAGTAGTGTCTTCAGTTTTTTCGAATAAAAAATACAGCTATGACGAGTAAGGCTTCCAGAACTTTAGATCTGGATTTTACATATTTAGAATTTTATCAGGACTTTGTGATCTCTACCGTGAAAGAAGGAATAATTTTAGAGGAAGAGGAGGTTGATGATTTGATCAACACTTGCAGAGAACATTATGGCGAAGAGCTTTTTGTATATATTTCAAACAGGAAATTCAGTTACACTGTAAACCCTTTGATCTACCTTAACCTTTTTAAGATCGAAAACCTTGAGGGAATCGCTGTAGCCAGTTCCAACCCAGATGCCCTTCAAACAGCTGATTTTGAAAGGCATTTTTCCAAAGTTCCGGTAGAACTCTTTCAGGTCCTTGATGAAGCTATGGCCTGGGCAATAAACTTAAAAAAGAATTAGGTCTTGCTTAGGTACTTATTCGCTTCATTCATTATAATATTTTTCATTATTCCCCCCATGAATTCCCAGGACCATAAACTCGTTTGGGCTGATAATTTTGATAATTCCGGTAAACCAGATCCTGAAAAATGGAATTATGAAACCGGTTTTATAAGAAATCTCGAAAAGCAGATCTACACCTCCAGGAAAAAGAACGTTCGAATAAGAAATGGAAAGCTGGAGATCATTGCGCGTAATGAAGTTTATAAAAACTGGCGATTTGATCCATCTGTTAAGAATTACAGGTTTAATACTCCATCTGCAGAATATACCTCAGGCAGCATCCACTCAAAAGATAGGTTTGAATTTAAATATGGACGTGTTGAAGTAAGAGCAAAACTTCCTTCAGGAAATGGTGTATGGCCGGCTATCTGGATGCTGGGCGCTAATTTTGATGATGTTGAATACCCAAATGCCGGTGAAATTGATATCATGGAATATGTGGGAAAAAATACTGGCGAAGTTCATTCTACCGTGCATTTTGCAGGGGATAATAACCTTATAAAGTCAGATGGAGGAATGGTTAACCTCAAAGACCCTTCAAAGAATTTTCATATTTATTCTCTAAACTGGACACCAGAAAAAATAGAATTCCTAGTTGACGATTCTGTCTACCATACTTTCCTTATTGAAGAAGCAGGAGGAAAAAGCAATCCATTTAAAAAGCCTTTTTATCTTATTCTAAATCTTGCGCTTGGAGGAAACTGGGCAGGAGAAATCGATCCCGGCAACCTTCCGCAAAAATTCCTAATAGACTATGTTAGGGTTTACCAAACCAGGCAGGAAAAAAAAGCAGGCCTGTAAGCCGGATTTTGTACCCCGATAAGTGATCGGGGTCCTTATCATTTATCTGAGATTAATGTTACCATCAATCTTTAGCTGCCTACCCTCCGGCAACGGACGGGTAACCCTTGAATGCCGGTATACATGGCATTGCACCGCATAGAGTTTACCTGATTTCACTACAGCTTTACCTGTACATTCTTTCTGTTGCACTGGTCCTGGTCTCACGACCGGTGGGCGTTACCCACTATGCTACCCTATGGTGTCCGGACTTTCCTCCCCGATGCCGATCATAATCGGTAAATGTCGGAGCGATAAGGCGGCCTGCTTGGCACAAATGTAATGGAATTTATGTTCATTTCTTCTGCTATTTGTTCATAAATAAGGCCGGCTGGGCTGGACTTTAGGTTTGTGATTTTTATATTTGTAGTTCAATACTTTTTGATGGAGCATTTTGTAGTATCAGCAAGAAAATACAGGCCACAAACCTTTAAGGATGTGGTAGGCCAGCAGGCTATTACCAACACCCTGGCAAATGCCATTAACAATAACCACCTGGCACAGGCCTTATTATTTACCGGGCCTCGTGGTGTGGGAAAAACCACCTGTGCACGTATCCTTGCTAAAATGATCAACCAAAAGGAAACCCAGGATCCCGATGAAGATTTTGCATTCAATATTTTCGAACTGGATGCAGCTTCCAACAACTCGGTGGATGATATTCGTAATCTTATAGATCAGGTTCGAATTCCACCTCAGGTAGGAAATTACAAGGTTTATATCATTGACGAGGTGCATATGTTATCCCAGTCTGCTTTCAATGCTTTTCTTAAAACCCTTGAAGAACCACCAAAACATGCGATCTTCATTCTTGCAACTACCGAAAAGCACAAGATCATACCTACCATTCTTTCCCGCTGCCAGATCTTTGATTTTAAAAGGATCACAGTAACCGATGCCAAGAATTATCTGGCTTATATCGCAGACCAGGAAGGAGTGAATGCAGAAGATGATGCACTGCATATTATCGCCCAAAAGGCTGATGGCGCAATGAGGGATGCCCTTTCCATTTATGATCGCGTTGTTAGTTTCAGTGGGAATGACCTCACCAGACAGGCTGTTACAGAAAACCTGAATGTCCTGGATTACGATACTTACATGCAGGTGACAGATCTTATCCTGGATAATAACATTCCTTTACTACTTGTAAAATTCAATGATATACTTTCCAGCGGTTTTGATGGTCATCATTTTATAGCAGGTCTTGCTTCACATTTCAGAGATCTTCTGGTTTGTAAAGACCAGAAAACCATAAACCTCCTTGAAGTTGGCGAGCAAACCAAAGCAAAGTATTTTGAGCAGGCTCAGAAGACCTCGCATCAATTTTTGCTGGAAGCAATAGATCTTGCGAACTCCTGTGATCTCAAATACAAGACCAGTCATAACCAGCGACTTCTGGTAGAGCTATGCCTTATGCAGCTGGCTTCAATAGGCTATGGTTCCGAAAAAAAAAAGCCTGAACCAAAGATAATCCCGGCTTCAAACTTTGAAAAGGAAGCGATAAGCATTTCTACGGAAAAGAAAGAGATCGTCAGGGAAAATGAACATGACACTTCATCCCCTTCAGAAGAGGCCAAACTTCCTGAAAATACTCTCGCCACAGAAACCTGCGCGAAAGAAGAGGAAGAAACCTATTATTCAGAAGAAAGTCCGGCACCTACTAATGACACCTCTTCAACTGAAGACAGGATAGAGTCTCATCCTGAAAAAACCCCGCCCATTCCAAAAGAGCCTGAACCAGAAGTGGCAAAAGAATCTGAGCCTGTTAAGGACTCTGAAATTGGAGGTTTTCCCGAAATTAAAAGGGAAAAAGTCTCGGGTCTTTCTTTAAAGAGCATCAGCACGAAAAGGGAAATGGCCGAAAAACAAAGGGCCAACATGCCTGCTGAAAAAGTAATGGATGAGAGCTTTAATGAAGAGGAGATGGTGGCCGAATGGAAGAACTATACTGAAAAGCTCAAGAAAAAAGGAGAAAAGATCCTTGCATCTATCCTTGAATCCCAGACGCCGGTTTTAAAAGGTAAAGAGATCCATCTTACTTTTCCAAATGAAACCATGAAACTGGACCTGGAGCGGGAAGAGAATAAACTGATGGGCTATCTTAAGAAAAAGCTTAGAAATACACATATTAGTCTTAAGATCAAAGTAGACGAGGCAACTTCTAGAAAATATGCCTTTACCCCCCAGGAAAAGTATGAGAAATTAAAAGAAGCCAACCCTTTAATTGACAAACTAAGAGCAACATTTGATTTAGACGTTTAGTTATGTTAGGACTTAAATTACCAACAGATCCCCGTTGGGCAGATATAGCGAAGAAGAATATTGAAGATATACTTGTAGACCACGCCTATTGTGAACAAAAAGCGGCATCTACAGCCATTTCATTAATAGTCACTTACCCGGAATATTCAGAATTAGTGACTGCGATGACGGCTCTTGCCCGGGAAGAAATGGGGCATTTTAAAATGGTTCATGAAAAGATCCTGGAAAGAGGATTTACCATGGGTTGGGACAGGAAGGATGAATATGTAATAAAATTAAGGGAATTCTTTCCTAAAGGTGGCAGCCGTTCTACACAGCTTGTACACAGATTGCTTATAGCCGGTCTTATAGAAGCCAGAAGCTGTGAACGTTTTCGATTGCTTTCTGAGGAACTGGAAGACCAGGAACTTGCCAAGTTCTACCGCGATCTAATGGTAAGTGAAGCTAATCATTACACCATGTTCCTGAAATTTGCCCGGAAATATGGGGACCGTAAAGAGGTAGATGAGAAATGGCAGGATCTACTGGATTACGAAGCAGAAGTGATGAAAGAACTTGGTAAAAAGGAAAGCATTCACGGTTAAGTGGATTTCCTTTTCGACTTATTATGCAATGATTTTATGATTCCATCTGCCAGACCTATCTTAGGAACAAAAATGCGATGAGCTCTGGCCCATTTCATTGAATTAACATAGATCTTTGATGCCGGGATGATCACATCGGCCCGGTCATTCTTCAACCCGAGTTCCGTGATCCTTTCCTCGTAAGTATAGGAATTCAGCTTTTCGTTATAATCCTTCAGATATTTAAGGCTAAGAGGCTTTCCCTCCTTCTTACCACTGGTCTTAAATATGTTATTAATATTCCCGCCAGATCCAATAAGATCTATATTATCATAATCTTTCGTGGTTTCTTTCACCCACTCCATCATTTCTTCCCATGTCCTATGCTCTACCAGGTCTTCCATCATCCTTACGGTACCAACTTTAAAGGATTTTGACGCTATGGTTTTTCCATTGCTGTATAGCGTGTATTCAGTACTACCACCGCCCACATCAACATAAAGGTAATTGCAATCGTTCTGGATGAGGGCATGCAGATCGGTAGCTGCGATTATGGCGGCCTCATGGCTCCCGTCTATGATCTCGATGTCAACGCCTGTCTTTTCTTTAACAAGACTGCTAACCTCTTCCCCATTCTTCGCTTCCCGCATGGCCGAAGTTGCACAGGCCTTATATTTCTCTACACCATGAGATCTCATCAATAAATTGAAGGCCTGCATGGTATCTACCATCCTCTGGATATTCTTATCAGATACCTTTTGTTTCAGGAATACATCAGAACCAAGCCTGATGGGAACCCTTACAAGAGAGGTTTTTCTAAAATCGGTATCCATTCCTTCCTTTTCGGTAATGGTCGAAACTAAAAGTCTTACGGCGTTAGAACCGATATCTATTGCTGCGTAGGTTTTTTGCTTTATCATTACTCGTTTATTTCGATTTTGTTTAAATAATAGTCGTAAAGTTCGAATTGAGATCTGATCTTAGGACCATCACTCTGTCGGTATGGATTTTCCATTCCTCTGCAGTGATTTCTCGCTTTTACATTATCACTCCAGCTAATATCAAAGGTCTCTATGAGTTCCTGTTTAATATCCTCATCGTATATAGGACAGGAAACTTCAACTCTTTGATCCAGGTTCCTGGTCATAAAATCTGCAGAAGAAATATAAACCTTAGGATCACCCCCATTTTCAAAGATGAACACACGGGGATGTTCAAGAAACTTATCCACTATACTTATGGCTTCAATATTCTCACTTAATCCTTCGATTCCCGGAATAAGACAGCAGATCCCGCGCACCAGGAGTTTCACCTTCACTCCCGCCTTACTGGCCATATAAAGCTTATCTATGACTCCATTATCTGAAATGCTGTTGAGTTTTAGTTTGATCCCGGCAGGTTTACCATTCTTCTTATTATCTATCTCATTTTGGATGAGCTTGTATATCGCATTTCTGGTATAGTGAGGAGAAACAATAAGATGTTTGTATTTATTCACTTTATAATTGATCTCAAAGAAATCAAAAACCTTATTCACCTCCTTGAGTATTCCCGGATCTGCAGTAAAAAGTGTATAATCTGTATAAACCCTCGAAGTACTTTCATTGAAGTTACCCGTGCTTATAAAACCATATCTCTTGAGTTTACCTTCTTCCTCCCTTTCTATTATACATGTTTTACAGTGAACTTTAAGTCCCGGCACGCCAAAGATGAGATTCACACCTTCTTCCTGCATCTGCTCGGCATACCTTATATTTGCCACTTCATCAAAACGGGCGCGTAACTCAATTTGAACAGTTACTTTCTTGCCATTCTTAACCGCGTTGATTAGTGAACTGGCAATGTGTGATATCTTGGCCAGCCTGTAAATCGTAATCTTTATGGACTTTACCTTTGGATCCAGAGCTGCCTCCCGTAAGAATTTTACAACATAGGCAAAGCTTTGATATGGTGTATATAATAGGTAATCCTTTTTTGCTATTCCGCTTAATACACTGGTTTGTAAAATAAGCCCTGGAATTGGCAGTGGTTCCCTTACTTCATACTGAAGATCTTCCCTTCCCAGGCTGGGAAATTCCATATAATCGCGACGGTTATGATAACGCCCGCCAGGAATTATACTGTCTGTTGAATCTATCCCCATCTTATCCATAAGATAAGTGAGAGTATCCTGGTCTATGGTCTTATCATAAACAAAACGCACAGGATCGCCTTTTATCCTGTCCTTTACACTGTCTGATATCTTCTCAATAAAACTTTTACTCAGGTCACTGTCCAGATCAAGTTCAGCGTCCCTGGTGATTTTTATCATATGTGCCGAAAGGCTTTCATATTTAAAAATATTGAAAATCGTATTTAGGTTATACCTGATAAGGTCATCTAACAGAATGATATACTGTTTTCCATCCTCTTCGGGAAGCACTACAAATCGCTCAATATTTCGTGGAATTTCAATAAGTACATACCTTTTCTCTTTAACAGTAGGATTCATGATCTTGGATAATCCTGTATTCGGAATCGTCTCTTCTGCCATTACCATTTTAACAGCGAGATATGCAGCACTATCCTTTAACGAAGGCATTTCGGGAAGATCATTAAGAATAATGGTAACCAGAGCCGGACTCACCTTGCTTAAAAAGAAGTTCTTAATGAACTCCTGCTGATTTCGAGTCACCTCGTCTTCCTTAATGATATTGATATTATGCTTTCTAAGCTTTGTTTGTATATCCTCCAGTATCTTTAAACTTTCAGCCTGTTGATCTATCACAATCTTTGTGATCTCTTCCAGGAGTTTATTGGCCTTTATTCCGCCAAGCGCGCTCTTTCCGGATTTTCCGGCAAGATCTATCCGCTTCACCGTAGCGTAACGAACCTTGAAGAATTCATCAAGATTATTGGAAAATATTCCCAGAAATCTAAGCCGTTCAATCAATGGGACAGTTTCGTCAGCCGCTTCCTGTAAAACCCTGGCATTAAAAGACAACCAGCTTAATTCTCTGTTTGTATAACGTTTTTCGAGCATGTAATACTTATCGGAGATTTTTAGGCAATAAAGTTAAGATGGTTTTTCCTTTCTTGACATCCTTCCAGGAATCCACCTCAAAATCGATCACACAAAGCCCTGTAGTGGGAAGATTATCCAGTTTCTTATCTCCCAGGGAATTTACCAGGATAGTCATTCCCGGATTATGTCCAAAAACAAAAAGCTTATCCACATCGTTAGAACACGACCTGATCACCGATAGAAGTTCATTTTGATTAAATGTATAAAGATCATCCACAACCTTAAAATCCGTTTCGGCTGCCTTAAGCCTTTCTTTAAACATCTTTGCAGTTTCATGTGCCCTAACGGCATGACTGGTCCAGAACATAGCTGGTGGCTCATAGAAATGCTCAAAGGCGTTCAGGACAACTTCAGCATCAGCGTAGGCTCTTTTCTTAAGAGGGCGCTTATGATCTGGAAGATCATTATCCCAGGAGGATTTTCCATGTCTAACTAATATCAGTCTTTTCATAATCTTATGGTGCTAAACGTTCAATTTTCCAGTTATCTCCTTCGAGCGAATACAGGATTCGGTCATGAAGACGGTTGCTTCGGCCCTGCCAGAATTCAAAGGTTAAAGGCTTAACCAGGTAACCACCCCAATAAGATGGTAACGGTATTTCCTTATTCTCAAATTTCTTTTCAAGGTCCATTAGCTTATCCTCCAGGAATTCTCTAGAGGGAATTACGCTGCTCTGATTAGAGACATGAGCTCCAAGCTGACTGCCTATGGGCCTGGAATGAAAATACTCACCAGATTCCTCTTTTGATGTTTTTGAAACTTCTCCCTGGATTATCACTTGCTTTTCAAGTGCGGGCCAGAAGAAGGACAAACAGCATCTAGGGTTTTCAGCAAGGTCCTTACCTTTATCAGATTCATAATTGGTAAAGAATACAAATCCATCTTTATTATATGATTTTAGCAGGACTATTCTGCTTTTAGGCATCATGTCTTTTCCGGTAGTTGCTATGTTCATTGCGTTGGCCTCCTCCACAGAGGAGGATTCATCAGCCAGTTTAAACCATGCCTGGAAAAGTTCTAAAGGTTCTTTTGGAATATCCGTCTCCAACAAGCTACCTTTTTCGTATGATCGGCGGTAATGGGTCAGGTCTTTTTGCATTTTGAATGGTAAGTTTCATGCAATTTACAAGTTTATTGAACAAGGCTAAAATGTTTTTATTCAATTAATAAAAATTGATATTCCAGGCCCTGAATTTAAATGGTATAAATTAGATTCAGGAGATTACAGAATTAACTTTCATCAATGGGATTTAGTACTACAAATATTTTGTTAGAGCATTTGGGCAATAACAGTCTCTTTTTCGTATAGTCCAGTAAAAATTTTAAGGGTTTTCCCGTATATAAATTACTAATTTCTTACAAAAGTCTGACAATTAAAATTTATAATTCATTAATTATCAGCTACTAAAGAACAGTTTCGAATGTATTTTATCGATAATACCATACATTATATCAAATAGTAAAAGAATTAATGCTTTTATAAGTTTTAATATGATAATTTTGATTTTGTAATGCAATAAAAGTCACCCCCACTTCTTATGGTTGTCATTAATTGATTACCTGCATTATTACCTACCTGTTTTATTTACCCCCCAAATCACTGCATATTGTTTCAGCAATACAAAAGACCTATTGCTCAAATCATTTCGCCTATCCCTAATGCTGATTTGAATAAGCATACCCCCCAAATCACTTTGCGCCCTTGCTAGCGGCAATAAAATTATTGATAAGTCTAAATATTATTGATATGATTTGGAAAATTACTAACTCCATGTTAATCGCATTATTCCTTTTCTCTTTTGGGGTAAGCGCACAAAATACTCCCGACTTACGGCATTGTAAGGACTGGAATTGTCCTTCAAACAATTTCACCCTGGATGATGTCTATTTAAGCCTGGTCGATGAATTTGGAAACACAATAAATCCTAAGTTATGTACATCTGGCGAGGTAATTAAGGCAAAAGTAATGCTCAATTACACCTCTAATGCTAGTAACACTATTAACAGTACCAGGGTTTTTGCTGATCTTGTAATAGCTTCAGACACTACCTATATAAATAAATATTTAGGAAATGTGCCTGGAAAAGGAGAACCCCAAAGTCAGCAAATTTATCCGGATATTAACAGTACGGAAGATACCTTCAACTGGATATGCGGCACTGAACTTAGGCTAGAAGACATTCTTGTAGTGTGGAGAACAGGCGGTACCGGAGACATTGAAAACAACTATAATTGTAGCAGCTATAACAAATCTCAATGTGAATTTCCAGCAAGTACTATTGTAGCCGCTCCTTTAGCGGTTCAATTCGATTTCACAGTCTGTAGAGAAGGTGGAACAACCACAGTTGAATATACTTCTACTACCAATGGTGGAATCAAGCCTTATACTGTTCAATGGGACTTTACCAATGACGGAACTATAGATTTCACATCTGTAATTCAGGAAGGAAGTGATGGAGGCAGCTTTGCTACATATACCACGACTTCCCCATCAAATTTTACAACAAAGCTAAAGGTTACTGATAGTGACACGCCAAATGTAGTAAGTTCTATCACCCAGCTTATTGAGAATCCTTCCGAATTAAGCATTTCTGAAGAAATTACTGATATAGGTTGTGATGAATCGGGAACGGGAGCTATAGATATTACAGTCACTGGAGGTACCGGAGATTATACGTATGAATGGACAGGCCCCAATTTTTCCTCAGGTGATGAGGATATATCCGGACTAAATGAAGGAAGTTATTCCATTACCGTTACTGATGAATATGGATGTACTCTATCAGCAACTTTCAATGTTGATAAGGTCTTGCCTCCAAGCGCGGCCAGTGCAGGCCCAGACCAATCCCAGTGTAACACTTCCAGTTTCACACTAGCCGGAAATACCCCTTCTGCTGGATCCGGTGAATGGACCGTGGTAAGTGGTTCGGCCAGTATTGCCGATCCGGGCTCCCCTACTTCGGGTGTTACCGTTGCAGCAGGCGTAAGTGCTACCCTAAGGTGGACCATCACCAACGGAGATTGTTCGAATTTTGATGAGGTAAGCCTTACAAATTATGAGGATGTTACTGCCGATGCCGGTGAGGATCAGTCCCAGTGTAATAATTCAAGTTTTACTCTTGATGGGAACACTCCATCGTCAGGTTCCGGGGAATGGACCGTGGTAAGCGGTTCGGCCAGTATTGCCAATTCGAGCTCCCCCACTTCTGGTTTGACCGTTGCAGCAGGGGTAAGTGCTACACTAAGGTGGACAATCACTAACGGAGATTGTTCCGATTTTGATGAGGTAAGCCTTACAAATTATGAGGATGTTACTGCCGATGCCGGTG
>JAWWBH010000080.1:0-11149 GCA_033721075.1 Christiangramia sp. | reverse complement strand
GTCCTGTAATATTCTATAAGAAGTCCCAGTGCGTTCGCCTGTTTTTCGTTTTCCGCAACAGTTTTGGCTTTTTCAAGCCAGAAGATTATCTTATCTATTGCATCTCCATACAGGCCGCCGCTTTTATATACTTTTTCAACTAATTTACCATTCTCCTTAACCAGTTTGGTATTAATTCCAAAGGCAAGAGGCTTCTCGGGATCTGGAGATTTTTTGGCTTCGTAGAATTTTATTACTTCTTCAGCAGTTATTCCTTCCCCGTAAAAATTTACAGCTGAACCCTCAACAAGACCTTTAGATTCGTCGAGGTTCACTTTCTTCATATCCTTGTCGTTAAAGATCACTTCATAAGGCTCACCTGTAAGTTTGGTGCCAGTAGCTCCAAGGAGATTATCGAAGTACTCTTTACTGAATCCAGGCTTCAACTTATCATTAGAGTAATGATGATGAATTCCGTTAGAGAACCAGACTCTTTTCAGATAAGTTTCAAAAGCTTTCCAATCATCAGAATCTTTATCACCCTGGTAATTCACGTAAATATTCTCAAGAGCCTCACGAATCTCAAGGTTATGCTTATAGTTCTGGTCCCACATGATATCACGCCCTGACAGACCGGCCTGGGTAAGATAGTAGACCAGTTTTTGTTCCTTCAGGCTAAGATTTTCCCATCCAGGGATCTGATAGCGCAGGATCTTAAGATCGGCGAACTCATCAACTTTATATTCAAAGTTATCGGAAGTCGCTACCTCCTTTGGCTCAGAATCCTGTGAATTATCACAGGCTACAAATGTCATTGCCGTTGCCAGCAATGCAATACTTAATATTTTCTTCATGGTTTGTAAAAATTAGGTCCTCAAAGTTAACAAAACGGGGAATCAAATTTTAATAAAATCTGATTCCCCGTTTGGATACCTAATTTTTTAAAAGACCTGTCGGCTTGGCATCTGAATGACCTTTAGAATTCATTTCTTTCTATGGTCGCAACGTCTAAACCTCTAAAGTTTAAACAGAGTTTTGATGAATGTTCCATGGACATGTTGAAGGAGTCCTGCGACTGAGAAACCTAATCCGTAATCAGATTTCTCTCCCGATTATTTGGGATCGAACTGACCTCGGTTAAAATTTTAGTCAAGCTGAACTTGATTCAGATTCTCAATTAAAGTTACAGAGATCCTGAAACTCCAGAAGCCTCGGGACAGGATGACCTGATTCGGTTTAATTACTTACTCATTTCAGTAAAATATTTATAGAACCATGGGATGGTCTCTATGCCTTTAAGATAATTCCATACGCCGAAATTCTCATTTGGAGAATGAATCGCATCAGTATCCAGTCCAAAGCCCATCAGGATGATCTTACTTTCCAGTTCTTTTTCAAAAAGTGAAACGATAGGGATACTCCCTCCGCTTCGCTGAGGGATAGGAGTCTTTCCAAAGGTTTCTTCATAAGCTTTGCTCGCGGCCTGGTATCCTACAGTATCTATTGGTGTCACATATGGATAACCCCCATGATGGGGTTTCACTTCAACCCTTACCCCTTTGGGAGCGATACTTTCAAAATGCTTTTTGAACAGTTCGGTGATCTCTTTCCAGTCCTGATCTGGCACCAGTCTCATGGATATCTTAGCGAAGGCTTTTGAAGGAAGAACGGTCTTGGCACCTTCGCCTATATAACCTCCCCACATACCGTTCACATCTAAGGTTGGGCGAATGGAACCTCTCTCCAGGGTAGAATATCCTTTCTCTCCGTAGACATCATCAATATCAAGCTTTTCCTTATACTCCTCAAGATCAAAAGGCGCTTCGGCCATCTTTTTCCTTTCCTCATCACTAAGGTCCTCTACCTTATCATAGAACCCGGGAATGGTGATGTGATTGTTCTCATCGGTAAGCGAAGCGATCATCTTACTTAATACATTCAGCGGATTGGCAACGGCTCCACCGTAAAGTCCAGAATGCAGGTCCCTGTTGGCCCCGGTCACTTCCACCTCCAGATAAGAAAGTCCGCGCAGGCCAGTAGTGATCGATGGCACATCCCTGGCTATCATTCCTGTATCAGAGATCAGGATCACATCATTCTTAAGCCGGTCCTTATATTCCTTTATGAACCATTCCAGGTGTTCGCTACCAACTTCTTCCTCACCTTCGATCATGAATTTCACATTACATGGCAACTCATCATTCTTTGTCATATATTCAAGAGCTTTCACGTGCATGAACATCTGCCCCTTATCATCACAGGCTCCTCTGGCGAAGATGGCTCCTTCGGGATGTATCTTTGTCTCTTTTATCACAGGTTCAAAAGGTGGTGAATCCCAAAGATCAAGAGGGTCTGGCGGCTGAACATCATAGTGGCCATACACCAGCACAGTAGGCAGATTTTTATCAATGATCTTTTCTGCATACACCACAGGATGACCCGGTGTATTGCATACTTCAGCAATATCACAACCTGCATCGAGCAGGTTCTCTTTCACTGCCTCAGCCGTTTTTAGCATGTCATTTTTATAAGCGGGATCGGCACTAATAGAAGGAATCTTAAGTAACTCCTTAAGCTCGGCCAGGAAACGTTCTTTATTTTTTTCTAAGTATACTTTTATTGAATCCATTAATTTCAATTTCAGGTTTGGGTAAAGTTACTAAGATATCATTGGAAAACTAAAACCATATTTTGATCTCTTCCTAAGCCTGCAATAAATTCTTTCATTTTTCAGAAAACTCTAAAAAGCAAAACTTCTGAAAATCAGTACCTGGAAAACCCCGAATTCAGGCTGGCAATTTTTTCAATCATTTTTTTCAATATTTTCTCATAACACTATTTGATTTTTAAAAACTATATTTATATTTGCACGCGCTTAAGTAATTAAGCAGGGTTTACAACGAGTCCTAAGTGTTGTAAAACTTAAAATGCGGGCGTGGTGGAATTGGTAGACACGCTAGACTTAGGATCTAGTGCCGCAAGGTGTGAAGGTTCGAGTCCTTTCGCCCGCACAGAGAAAGCCGACTTTTTTAAGTCGGCTTTTTTATTTTCGAAATTTAATTTCTCTTCATTTCCTCCTTCCCGGATTAACTCAAGAAAGGACTTCCAGATTAAAATAGGTCGGTTTTTTAATAGAATGGAAATAAGTTCACTTCCATCACAATTTATCCAGGTCTTTTACGACTAAGAATACAGGATAACCTGGGTTTTAGCCTTTAAAAATTTTAGTTATGAAAACTAAGAAAAATCCAAAGGCCGATCTTGACAAATACAGACTTATATTCGTTCAAATAGGATTAATAGTAAGCCTTGGGATCACTTATATTGGTATAGAATGGTCTTTCACAGAGGACACCGAGTATACCAATGAAAAACTTAAAATAGATATGAGCATCACAGAGGCTCCCCCCATTACAGAACTCAAGCCTCAAAGTGTCCCTCCACCACCTGCGCCTCCCGTACCGGAAATTATAGAAGTGATAGACGACGAACTGGAAGTTGAAGAGACGGAAATTCAATCTACCGAAACCAGCCTTGATGATCCCATGGAGAAAGTGATACCGGTAGAGGCTATCGTAGAAGAAAGAACAGAGGAAAAAATCGAAGAAGTACCCTTCGTTTTTATAGCCAATGTGCCTATTTATCCTGGTTGCGACAACGAGACCGAAAATGAGGCAAAAAAGAAATGCATGTCTGATAAGATCCAGGAGCTGGTAAAGAAAAATTTTGATACTGACCTTGGTGCTAACCTGGGTCTTGAAGGCATTAACAGGGTGATCGTTGTTTTTAAAATAGATTATAAAGGCGATGTCACCGATATTCGTGCACGTGGACCCCATAAGGCCCTCGAGGAAGAAGCCATAAGAGTGGTGAAATTAATTCCTAAAATGACTCCGGGACACCAAAGGAACAAACCGGTGAACGTATCCTATACTCTTCCTATAGTATTTGATGTAAAGCAGGGAATCTAAAATTCTTAACCTGTCCCTTTTTAATATTCCATTCTTCAGACCAAAACCCAAATAGCCAGGTTGGTTTTTGATTTAATACAAAAACCGGGGTTTTTACCCCATCCTGATTTTGTATATGAACTTATAAATTTGATAGAACTACATATCTACATTGCATTTTTTCGCTCCGGTTTGCCATAAAAAAGAAACAACTAATCTTTTATAAACCATTCTGTGATGAAAAATTATAATCTCCCGCAGGTTTGCATTATGCTTTTCCTGTTTTTCTTCTTTTCCTGTAGCCGGGAAGAAAATGAAACTATCCAGCCGGAAGAAACCGTTCAGTTAAGATTTAACACCGTGATCCTGGATATGATGAACCGATCCAGCCAGAAACAGTCTATTTCAGATATTCCGAACTGTTCAGATGACACTCCTTTTTATGTGGAAATAATTCTAATGCAGGGCGATACAGAAATGCTGGGAGATCCCAGCGCACCATTTAGAGCCGATCTGGAACCCGGACAGCTCTTCACAAGGGATACTCCCGGACTAAAACTACCTCCGGGAACCTACGGCCTGGATCATTTTGCTGTTTATAACGAAGCTGGGGAACTGTTATGGCTGGCTCCACGAATAGATGGGGACATGGCCGTCTATTCTGACAGTCCTCTGCCCATGAGCATTGAATTAATGGCTGGAACCAAGCCTTATATGGATGTTCCGGTCTTATGCTACGACAACAGGGATGTTAACGAATATGGCTATCTTTTCTTTGAGCTGGATGCTATTCCTCTGTTCCAGTACTGTTTCTTCGCTAATTATTGTGATGATAATGGCAGGCATTACCCTGCAAGGTACGCTGTTGAAATAAGTATAGGTGATAATATACTGTATGAAGAAGAAATAAATGTTACCGGCACTAATGAAAATGGAGAATATTATGCCGATCCTCTATGTGTGGTTCTACCCAACCTGGAGATCTATGATGACGATGAAGAATATATAGATTACACCCTGACCCTGTTAGAATGGGAAGGAGTTTATACCATAGAAGAAGAGATCGAGATAAGCGGAAGTCTAAGCCGGGAAGATATCGAAGACCAGTTTGAGGGTGACGAAAATGTGGAATATGAGCATGTCTTCTTCAATTGTGATGCAGGTGATTCAGAACCTCCCGAAGATCTTCCGGATATAGAGGAAGCAGTATTTTCAGATCCTACGAACATTACCAATCCGTATTATGGGCCACCAGCAGGTCATATCTATGAATATCAAGGCTACGAATTGGAAGATGGAGAACAGCCTGAGGAACCTTCAGAAGTGATCTTTATAGAAAGAAAGACCGAAACTAAGGTTGTAATGGGAGTCACCACAATAATTCAGAGGGATTATGTGATGGAAGATGGAGTGATCATAGAAGATACCGATGACTGGCTTGCCCAGGATGATGACGGAAATCTCTGGTATTTCGGTGAAGACTCTAAAAATTATGATGAGGAAGGAAATTTCATCGATAATGAAGGTTCATGGGAAGCCGGAGTCGATGGAGCCTTACCTGGTTACTGGCTACCTGCAGATCCTTTTGTTGGTCAATTCTATTACCAGGAATGGTATGCGGGAGAGGCCGAGGATTTTGCTGAAGTGATCGCCATAGATGAAACAGTGATAACAGACCTTGGTACTTTCGAGAACGTACTGGTTACAAGGGATGTAAACCCCTTTGAAGAAGATGTATACGAACTGAAATACTATGCTCCCGGCATTGGATTGATACTCGAGGAAAAGTATGAGGAAGATGAACTTGTGGAAGTGGTTTATCTTACCGGAATAATAGTCATAGATTAATTTTCAGTCTCATTTATAGGAACGGGTGGCACTGCTTAAGGGTCACCCGTTTTAGGTTTTGACTCACCACAGATAGCTAATTTTTCCTATTTTGCAAGTCCTAAATACAATAACCATGAAACCCCTGCACTATACATTATTTTTCCTGATCTCCCTGTTTTTCTCCTTTAACGCCAAAAGTCAGAAGGATCCCGATAAATTACCGAATGTTGTCTTTATCCTGGCCGATGATGTGGGCTATGCCGACCTGGGAATAGATGGAGGAACCGTACCCACTCCAAATATAGACAGTCTTGCCATGCAGGGAATGCGATTTACGGATGCTCAGTCTCCCGCAGCATTATGCGCTCCTTCACGTTTTAGTCTGCTTACCGGGAGTTATCCCTACCGCAATGGTCGTCCTGGCGGTTCATGGGACGTGAACAATAGTTCAGGTTTTAGTTTTAACGGAGACCGCACAAAAGCAGGCAGACATATCACCGTAGGAGAGATCATGCAGAATGCGGGTTATAAAACTGCTTTCTTCGGAAAAATGCATCTTGGCGGAAATGTTTACAATGTCAATGGTGAAGTGATAAGAGAAAAGAACAAGCTCAATACCATGGATTACAGCCGGGGTGTGGATGACGCCCTTAGCAATCATGGTTTCGATTACTGGCTGGGCCTGTTAAGCGGAATTCAGCATGAACCTTATGCCTATTTTGAAAACGGGAAATACAGGCCGGTAGACCTAAGTAGCCCGGCAACCAACGAAAGTACGAGGTTACTTAAAAATGGTTTTTACAGGGTAAGTGATAACGGACTTTCGGAAATAGTGGAGGCGGGAAATGTTCCTGCACGGGGCGACGTGAATTATGACTCCAGCCAGGCAGGAATCATACTAACCAATGGAGCAGTTGAATTCATTGATCACCATGTTAAGGAGAACGAGGATCAGGGAAAAGACCAACCTTTTCTATTATACTTCGCTTCCCAGGCCATACATGTTCCCCATACTCCTCCTTTCGATTTTGACGGAGATCCTGAAACCATAGACGAACAGGTTTATGGAAAAACGGGTGCGGTTACTTCAGACATGCTGTATGAACTGGACCTGCAGGTGGGAAAGATCATAGAAAAACTGAGGGAGGAAGGTCTCCTTGAAAATACCCTTATCATTTTCACCAGTGATAATGGTGCACTCTGGCCGCGGGTAACCCATTATGGAGATCCCTCCCATGACAATAATGGACCGCTTCGGGATTATAAAGCCTCTATTTATGAGGGCGGGCACCGTGTTCCCTTCATCGCCAAATGGGGAGATGGGACCGAGGCCGGCTCGGTCATAAAACCGGGAAGCGTTTCAGACCAGTTGATCGTAGGCCATGACTGGGTTGCCACCATGTATGAGCTTACCCGGCAGAACATGCAGGAAGACCAGGCCAAGGACAGCGCTTCATTGTTACCGATCCTTACCGGGAAGCAGCCCGAAAATGAACCCCTGCATGAATTTGTACTTTACCAGGCTGGATTTGCCTTTGATGGCGCCATTCGTGAAGGCGACCTTGTACTCATGGTAGACCGTGAGAATAACGCGACAGAACTCTTTGATCTTTCAACGGATCTGGGTCAGGAGAACAACCTTATCGCAAAGCCTGCATATAAGGAAACCGTAAAAAGGCTTAAGGCCAAATTCCTGAAGTATAATGATCATAACACTGAAAATATAGAACCAAGAACAACAAAGGCATTTAAGGTAAAATAACTCCTTGCTGCATACTGTTGCCTTAAAAACAATGAGGCTGTCTAAAAAGTCCTTATTTCGTCAAGCCGAACTTGTTCCAGCTTCTAATTTATTTTGATTTTCAATCAATTTAGATCCTGAAATAATTCCGATAGTTATCGGAACAGGATGACGTTTTATAAACTTTTAGACTGCCTCATTTAGTCTGTCTGATGCGGAATTACTGAAAAAGCTTCAGCAATTAATCAGGTATATATTTCGAGACCTATCCTACTACTTCCTTTTTTTCCACAAAGGCATAATCAGTATATCCTTTTTTTCCAGGAGTATAGAAAGTATCATAATCTGGTTCATTCAACTTAAGATCATTCTCAAATCTAAAGACCAGGTCTGGATTGGCTATAAATGACCTTCCAAAAGAAATTAGATCTGCAGCATCTTCTTGAATCCTATTTTCCGCTTTTTCCTTGGTAAATCCGCCATTCAATATTAAGGTTCCCTCAAATTTTGACCTGATCTTTTCAGGAAGATCGGTTTGTACTTCTGGCGAGCCCAGGGTTGAATTATCTACCAAATGAATATAGGCAATCCCTAATTCGTTCAATTTATCAGTTAAGTAGAGAAATTGCTCTTCCATTTCATCAAAGACTTCAGTTCCGTTGAAGGTGCTAAATGGAGATAATCGTATTCCGGTTTTTTCTTTTCCGATTTCAGAAGAGATCATTTCTGCCACTTCCAGGGTAAAGCGGGTTCGGTTTTCAATATTCCCGCCGTATTCATCCTTACGTTTATTTGTGGCTGTATTTAAAAACTGATCGGCAAGATATCCATTTGCTGAATGTATCTCTACACCATCAAAACCAACTTTAATGGCATTTTTCGCTGCAGTTAAAAATTCCTCCTGAGCCTGCCTGATATCCTCCTTGTTCATTTCTTCGGGTACCGGGTAAGGCTGAGGACCATACTGATCTGTATACATCTCACCATCCAGGGCTACCGCTGATGGCGCTATGATCCTGGCATCTTTTTCCATATTAAATTTATGGGAAACGCGGCCGGTATGCATGATCTGAAGGAATATCTTCGACCCATTATCATGAATTGAGTCCACAATCTTTTTCCAGCCCTCAAGCTGTTCCTCAGAAAAAATTCCCGGTATCCGGGCATAACCAAGTCCGTTGGCTGATGGTGCCGTACCTTCCGAAATGATCAATCCTGCTCCAGATCTTTGGGTGTAATACTCTAGCATGAGATCGTTGGGAATATTATCGGTGGCCCTCGCACGTGTAAGCGGAGCCATTACCATTCTATTTTCAAGTTCTATCTGACCTAATTTATAGGTATCTAATAATTTCATAAATATTTTTTATTTAATTTATCAATGAGTTAATTTTTAAGGGATCAACCTGTTGTAAAGTCCAAAGGGCATGGAAAGATCTATTCCGGTCCTTCGGTATTCATACCTGAAATTTCTACGCCTTTTCCAGTTTTCTTCCGGCAAAGGCCTCATCAATCTCTGTATGGAAAATATGATTAGAATAATTACTAATGGTTTTAACAGACTGAGCCAGAATGATCGCCAGAATATGAGTTTCTTCGTATCCAGCTTCGAGGAACTTTTCAGCCTGAGAGGGAGTAGGATTACCGCGGGTTTCGTTCATGATTTCTGTGAATTCTGAAAGGGCTTTCAACTTGGCATCCGGCACCTCTTTTCCTTCTCTTATGGCATTGGTAACTTCTTCAGGAGTATTGGACATATTATCTGCAATAAAACTATGTGCTGCCGTACAGTACCCGCATCCATTATTCATGCTTAAAGTTAAAAACACCACTTCCTGTTCTGCCGGAGTAAAACCGCTCTGCTTCCGGAAATGATGGTAGCCAGTATCATAAGTATCCTGAAGACCTGGAAGATTTACCATATTCTTATACATATTTGGTATCATTCCATTTGCTTTCTTCGCTTTCTCAAGAAACTGCTTCTGTTCTTCATTCGCATTATCCAGTTCTATGGGATCCAGGCCAATTCTATAGGTATTTTTAGACATATATTATTAATTTTAGAGTTACAGGAAGTTTAGACGAATAGGGAACAGCTGAATTACCGCCTTAACAAAGGTTTAGCTTTTGTGGAAGCTTCTGAAACAATTTGGAGGTCTTAAAAGAACATTCCAGAATTTCAGATTTTCGAAGTACCTACAATTATAATTATACTGTTTTAATGCTTCCTATACGCTGTGCATTCAGAATAATAAGTGCAAGAATGACTGCGGTCCCCTGAAGAATAGAAGAAAAATCGACACCCATATCCATAAGGCTTCCGAAAATCAACGGGCCAAGAGCGGTACTCATTACCATGAACATGGTGAAAACGCTGCGGATGGTTCCCAGTTTTTCAACACCAAAGATTTCAGCCAGGACTGCTGACTTTATAGTGCCTGCCATTCCAACACTTATTCCGGCCAGAATAAGGAAAGCAAGGGCACCGAAAATACTGTCTGAAATCGCAAGGGGAATAAGACCAAGAGTAAAGGGAATTAGATATATACGAAACAGCTGCTTCCCGGAGTATTTATCTACCAGTACTCCACCAAGAATGGAAAAGACCACCCTGGTTAAAGCATAGCCAGTAAAAAAGCTGGCATATAGAGATACCGACCAGCCTTTATCTTCAACAACCACATACTGGTAGAAGAACACGGCGGTTATGGTAAAACTCAAAGCGAAACTAACCGGCATAAGAATATAGAACACCTTTTTCTTCAAAAGGTCTTTATAGTCTTTTAAAAGAGAAAGGGCAGAAGGCTTTTTGGCAGAAGCCAGATCCCCGTCAAAGTATTCAAGATCCAAAAAATAAAGCCTTAGCAAATATAAAAACAGGAAAGCAGCACTTGCCATGGCCGCGATCTCATAATCATACCAAAGAATGAGAGTGGAAATGAAAAGGGGAAATATTGCTTCGCCCACAGCGTAACCAAGTGAAGCTATGCTAAGTGCCTTACCCCGGTCTAAATCGTAATGCCTTGACATTACTGTAAGACTAATATGGCTCATAAGCCCCTGCCCCGTGAGCCTTAATCCTGTAAGTGCAATGATCAGGACAACAATACTGATATGGGAAAGTCCCAGCAGGAAAGATGAAACAGCCAGACCTGCCAGGGTAAGTGCTGTAATTTTCTTCACCGGTTTATGATCTACCATATGACCCATAGAAAGCATGATCATCGAGGCTGCCACCGTAGCGATCGCATAGATACTACCAAAAAGACCATTGGAAATTGAGAATGTCCTGAGTATTTCGGGCACGTAAATAGAAATAAGAAAAGTTTGCCCAAAACTTGATAGAAACGTCAGCATCCAGCCAAAACCTACTTCCTTCCTGTTTTTTCTGAAAAAATTAAATAGCCCGGTCAAATTAATCTTTTTTAATCCTGAAAATGAAAAAGAGACCTCAACCAAAGGCTGTGGTCTCTTTTAACTTTTAAAATTCAAAGATATAAAAACTATATCTGCCTTTATTTATCTTTCAGTTTTATAAGGATCTGTTCTCTGACAGGTATTTTAAGGCTTCCATCAAAACAGGGTCTTTATCGTTGATAAAATCCTCAAGTTTTTTCTTAACCAGGATATCCGGCTGTATGCCGTAACC
>JAWWBH010000079.1:0-11377 GCA_033721075.1 Christiangramia sp. | reverse complement strand
GGATCGGTCGCCATAAATACAACCCCGAACGCCAGTCCACCTACAATTAAATGTAAATACCAGGGGAAATTTGTAAGATCGTTCCCTTCAAGTCCCATTGATGGCAGCGCATTAAAAATAAGCCCCATCACAGCTGCTCCAATAAAGGCACTTAACATGATTCTCCAGCTACCTACTTTGGTAAGCACCAGGAGCAATGCTCCGGCGAGGATACATAGTGCAGATGTTTCTGCTATGGAGCCGGGGATCACCCCGTAAAACATATCCATAGAAGAATAACCCACTTCACTTCCAGCTGCAAGCTTTCCTAAGATCGTTTCTCCAGAAACCGCATCAACTTCAGATGCATTGCTCACCCATACCGAGTTACCAGACATATAGGTAGGGTATGCGAAGAATGCAAATGCACGGGCAGTAAGTGCAGGATTCAGAATATTCATCCCTGTTCCTCCAAAGGCCTCTTTCCCGATAAGTACTGCGAATACCACAGATAAAGCCACCATCCAGAGCGGGATATCTATTGGCATGATCATAGGTATAAGAAGTCCTGTTACCAGGTAACCTTCGTTCACTTCATGACCTCTAAAGATCGCAAATGCGAATTCAATTCCAAGTCCCACTGCATAAGATACAGCGATCATTGGAATTATCTTTAAAGCTCCGTGACCAAGAGCATCCCAGAAAGTAAATGACTCTCCGAGCTGACTGTAATACTGATAACCTCCATTCCACATTCCAAAAATAAGAGCAGGAATAAGAGCGATCACAACCGTGATCATGGTCCTTTTAAGGTCTACAGCATCACGAATATGTGCGCCTTTTTGAGTAGTATGATTGGGAGTGAATAAGAAAGTGTCCAGTGCATTGATAGCCGGAGCGAACTTTTCATATTTTCTTCCCTTCTGAAAAGGCTGTTTTATTTTATCTAATCTTTGTCTAATCCATTCCATAGTTCTTCAGCTTTTTAACCTACTTCGGTGATCATTAAATCCAAACCTAATCTAATAACTTCCTGGATTTCCAGTTTTGAAGTATTAACGTATTCTACCAATGCAAAATCTTCGGGCGCAACTTCATAGATGCCCAGATTTTCCATTTTTTCGATATCTCCGGCCATGCATGCTTTTATTAGCTGCATAGGGTAAACATCCATTGGCAGAACCTCTTCCATCTCTCCGGTCACAACCAAAGCACGCTCCTCCCCGTTAAGGTTTGTAGTAGGCGTATATTTTCTGTTTGGAAATAACCAGGACAGGGATGTTCTGGAATTAGAATGTATATTATTATAGGTAAAAGGCAACCAACCAAATAACCTGTAGTTGTCACCTTCAGGGATCATGGTCACTTCATTATCGTGGAAACATATATGCTGACCGTTGGAAAGCTGGGTTCCGGTTAGCACGTCACCTGAAATGATTCGAACACTGTCTGGAACTTCACCAATAAAGTCGGCTACATTAGCTCCAATTATGGCCTGGAAATATTTTCGGTCCCTGGCCTCACTTCCCGTAACAGCAATGGTGCGCTCTGCTCTAAATTCTCCGGTTAGGAAAACATTACCGATAATGGCAACATCTTCAACTCCCACCGTCCACACACGCTCCCCCCTGTTAATAGGGTCTATCTTATGGATTTGAACACCAACATTACCTGCTGGGTGAGGGCCTTTCACATGATGAAGCTCTACTCCCTGGATATTTTTCAAATATTCAGCAGAAGAATCATCAACACATAAATGAACCTTTCCTGGAGTCAATTTTCTTAAGGCATTGATCCCCTCCTGGAAAGCCTCGATTTTATCTTTAATTATAAAACCTTTATCAGCGGCCAGAGGAGCTGTAGTTACTGCAGAAATGAAGATGGCTTTTGGCGTATCGGCAGGATCTGCAACAATGTCGTAGGGCCTTTGATAAATAAAAGCACCGCAACCGCTTTCAAGGATTCTTTCCTTTACATCTTTAGCATCAGCTTTTGCAGCATCCATTTTACCAAAATCACGGTAAACATTTTCTGGATCGGCATCGATAATAACTTCAAGAATTCTCCTTTTATCTCCTCGTTTGATTTCTTTAAGAACACCGCTAACAGGTGTAGTGAAGCGAATTTGATCTGTATATTTTGAATAGAAAATTTCATCACCGGCAAGAAGCTTTGCTCCTTCTTTTACAACCATTTTTGGTACTACAGTGTGAAAATCTGGCGGTTTGATCGAGTAAGTTTTTGATCTTGGAGCCTTGACCAGCTCTTTTTCCGCCTCCCCTTCTAATCGCAGAGTTAATCCTCTTTTAATTCGAATGTCTTTTGACATAGGATGGAGTGTATGTTAAAATTTTTAGTTTAAAGTCGTGCAAATTTATGAATTTTCACTCCATTTATCCCAACAATTGTAAGAATTTTACGGTGTGCAACTGTTAAAATAAATTCACGAAAAAAGCATAATTCTTCTAACTTTGTTCATTATACATCAATATGAAAGCTTTTTTATTATTCTTGTTTTTAGGAGTTGCAACTCCCTCAATCTTTGCTCAGGCTATCAAAGAAACCCCTCCTCCAACTTTTATAAGGACGGTGATTTTTAATGGTGATTCAAATGAAAATTCGGGCAACCCTATCGTTCGGCTCGGGGGCAGACTTACTTTAAGTTTTGATGATATTATAGGCGACGAAGCTGATTATTATTATACCATACAGCATTTCAATTTCGATTGGACGCCAAGCCAGCTTGCGAAAAATGAATATTTGGACGGCTTTGATGATGTAAGGATCATCCAGTACACAAATGCTTATAACACTCTGCAACCCTACACCCATTATGAATTATCAATTCCCAATAATAATGTAAGAGCCTTAAAGGTTTCCGGTAACTATCTTCTAAGCATTTTTAATTCCAATCGTGAACTGGTCTTTTCTCGAAAATTCATGGTCTATGAACCACTAGCCCAGGTAAGCGCTGAAATAAAGCGATCAAGAGACCTTAAATATATTAATGAAAAACAAACAGTGAACTTCAGTGTGAATTCACCGGACCTGCTTTTAAAGAACCCTGAACAAAATGTTAAGGTAAGCGTCATTCAGAATTATAACCTGAAACTGGCCATTCATGATTTAAAACCACAATACACCATTGCGAATGAGCTTATTTATCGATATGATACTGAATCATCTTTTTGGGGAGGTAACGAATTTTTTCAATTTGACAACAAGGACCTGAGATCCACAACAGCCGATATTGCCGCTGTAGAAATGGACGAACTGTACCACCACTACCTGTTCACAGATCTTACAAGAAGTGATGAACCATACACCTATAACCCAGATATCAATGGCGCTTTTGTAGTTCGAAATATTCAGGCTCAGAATTCTGATATTGAGGCTGAATATGTATGGATGCACTTCCGGCTGAAAAATTATGATCCTATTGGCGATGCAGAGATACATCTTTATGGAGGTTTCAACAATTATGAACTTGATAAGAGCACCTTACTAAAATACAATGAAGAAACAGGTTATTATGAAACGGCCAGGTTATTCAAGCAGGGTTTCTATAATTATAAATATGTACTTTTAAATAAGGACGGTAGCCTTGATGAGGGCTTTATAAGCGGAAATTTTGATGAGACTGAAAACATCTATATCATACTGGTATATTACCATAATCCGGGAGCACGTTATGACAGATTGATTGGAGTAGGATCAGCTAATTCAAGAAATATTACCAACTAACTTTTGTCAATGGAATGAAGGTCAAACGTTCGTTAATGAAATACAGGGGTGACGAGTGCCTTAATTGCGGTCACCCTTTGAAACTTACAGACAGGTTTTGTTCAAGGTGCGGACAGATGAACAGCACCAAGAAATTAAGTTTCAATGATTTCTTTTCGGAATTCTTCTCAGGAGTATTCGCATATGATTCAAGGTTTCGGCGAACGCTTCGGGTCCTGCTCTTTAAGCCGGGGAAAATTTCAAAAGACTATATAAACGGAATGCGGATGCATTATGCAAATCCTTTTCGTTTTTACCTTAGCGCTTCTATTCTTTTCTTTCTGCTTTTTGGGATCACTTTTAATTTCGGGGATGAACTTAACCAAAGAGACAGAGACAGCTTCGACCAGCAATCTCGGGTTATTATACCTGCAACTCGACAGGCCGGCCTTGACTCAATAAAAAAGATAGTAGCTTACCCTACTCTAGAACTTGACACTATAAAAATAGATACTACCCCAAGGACATATAAAGACAAGTATATTTCCCAAAATGAGATCGACACCATGAGCGCATTAAGCGCATTAGGGAGGAAGATCGAGCTCTATTATGCCTTTCAGGATGAAACTGAGATCCGTAATGCAGAGCGGGCGATGGATAGTTTACAACATGAGCACTCCGGGTACAATCACTGGTTGTATAAAAAAGCTGTGGATGCCGGAACTTTCAGGCAAAATCCAAAATTGTTCTTTGATTATTTCATTAGCAAACTTCCTTTTATAATATTCTTTTACCTCCCTGTTTTTGCCTTATTTATATGGTTATTATATCTACGCCGCCCCTTTAATTATATGGAACATCTCATTTTTGCGTTTCATATACAGACCATGTTCTTTGTTTTATATGGCACTGCCTTACTCATTGAACTTATTGTAGGCGGAAACTGGGCTATCACTGTTGCAAATTTCGTTTTCCTTTTCTACTTATATAAAGGAATGCGAAAATTTTATGGGCAGGGCCGTGTTAAAACCATTCTAAAATTTATACTACTAAACCTGATATTTTTTATTTTAGCTATAATAGCCGCAGTAATTTCTCTGCTCGCTTCTTTTTCCATATACTAATATGATTCAACAGGTTACAAGAGGCATTAAGATTTCAGTGGAAACCCACTTTGAAGGAATGTTCTACAAGAACTACAGCATGCATTTTGCCTTTGGCTACCAGATAACCATTGAAAACCAAAGTAACGACTGGGTACAATTAAAGTCTCGGTTCTGGAAGATCAAAGATGCACTTAATGACACTGAAACTGTTTCAGGAGAAGGGGTAATAGGGAAAAAGCCGGTTCTTAAACCCGGGGAAAGACATACCTATCAGAGCGGCTGCCTTCTTACCGGTCCTTTTGGAGCAATGAGCGGTCACTACAATATGATAAATTTTACAAATACCCGAAATTTCAAAGTAAACATCCCTTCATTCAAATTGAGTGCACCTTATGCACTGAACTGAATATATTCCTCTGTAATTTCATTATCTATAAGATTCTTATACCAGAATTTTAATCCGTTGCGGGCATTATGAACCTGTGTAATGCTCTGTGTTCTCAAAAAACCACGGTCAATAATAAGATCAGATTCTTTATTCCCCTCTCCTGCATTTTGATGAAAGTCAAGTAAAGATTCAGCTGAAAAGCCCCTAGATTGTTTGAGTTCTGCAAACCATTTTTTACGTAAACTTTTCATTTCTTCAGTGTAAAGAGGAGACGAAGACCAGATATGCTCTTTTAAAGGAAGTTTGGAAACCTTTCTTTCCTTACCATCCCAGATAAGCTCATAAAACGCCAAACCATTGTGCCAATCTACTATCACCATAGTAAAAGGCTCAATATTCATGAGTTCATATTCCTTCACAATCCTTTTTAATTTTTTTGCTGCCAGAAAATCTTTTACAACCACTCCCCTGCTCTGTCTATAATCGCTTTCTCTAACATGAGGTTCTTCAGCCCCATTCATAAGACATATACACCTTAAATTTTCACTTACACCCACCCAGGTACCACCCGCTTTTTTGTCTTTTGGGAAGTATAATTTATTGGACCTGTAGACTTCCATTTGGGGTGGTAATGAAATCCTGCTAACCGCCTCATCTCTGTTAGATGTTAAAACAAAACCGTTCAGCGAGTCGGGATGAGGTATTAAAGTGATTGTACACATGAATAAACGTCAAAATTTTAAGGAAAATTACGAAAAAAGTTAAGCTTTCGTGAAGAGGTCTGGCTGGTTATTCAAAACCACTTAATTTTTTTACCTTTAGCGGAATTAAAAAACAATCGAAAAAAGCAAATTTTATATTATGGGAAAAGGATTTTTTCATGTTCCTGTAGCCGTTAACGAACCAGTTAAAAGTTACGCGCCGGGAACCCCAGAAAGAGAAGAAGTTTTACTTACTTACAAAGATCTTTGGAATGCCAATACTGAAGTTCCTCTTTATATTGGAGCTGAACAGATAAAGACCGGGGATACAAAAACTATCAATCCTCCACACGATCATAAGCATGTAGTGGGAACCTACCACCTTGCAAAGAAAAAGCATGTAGAAAAAGCCATTGAAGAAGCTTTGGAAGCCAGAAAAAAATGGGCAAAGCTAGAATGGGAACAACGTGCTGCTATTTTTCTAAAAGCTGCTGATTTAATCTCAGGACCTTACAGACAAAAGATGAATGCCGCGACCATGATTGGTCAGTCAAAGAACATTTATCAGGCTGAGATCGATTCGGCTGCAGAAATCTGTGACTTTTTGCGATTCAATGTAGAGTTCATGAGTGAACTGTACAATGAACAGCCAATTTCTTCAGACGGCAACTGGAATCGCGTAGAATACAGACCTTTGGAAGGCTTCGTATATGCCATTACACCTTTCAACTTTACGGCTATTGCCGGAAACCTACCTTCAAGTGCAGCCCTTATGGGAAATGTAACAGTATGGAAACCTAGTGACAGTCAGATGCTATCAGCTCAGGTTCTTATGGAAGTTTTCAAAGAAGCAGGAGTGCCAGATGGTGTGATCAATATGGTGAATGGTGACCCTGAAATGGTAACCGATACGGTTCTTGCAAGCCCTGATTTTGCCGGAATTCATTTTACAGGAAGTACAGATGTTTTCAAAGGTATCTGGGAGAAGATTGGAAAGAATATTAGAAAATATAAATCCTACCCTAGAATCGTAGGGGAAACAGGTGGTAAGGATTTTATCCTTGCGCATCCCACTGCTAATCCTAAACAGGTTGCTACAGCTATTTCACGTGGTGCATTTGAATACCAGGGGCAAAAGTGTAGTGCTGCATCAAGGGTTTATCTTCCAAAAAGTCTTTGGCCACAGATCAAGGATTTTGTTGTAGAGGATGTTAAATCCTTCAAAATTGGAACCCCGGAAGATATGGGCAACTTCATCAATGCTGTAATTCACGAAGGTTCTTTCGACAAACTTGCCAGCTATATTGACAAGGCTAAAAAAGACAAAAATGCTGAGATCGTAGTTGGAGGAAACTATGATAAATCCAAAGGTTACTTTATAGAGCCAACAGTGATTCTTACTACAGATCCTCATTATACCACCATGGAAACCGAACTTTTTGGACCGGTAGTTACTATCTATGTTTATGATGATAAGAACTTTAATGAGAAGAAGTGGGCAGACATTTGCGAAACTGTAGATAACACAAGTATTTATGCATTAACGGGTGCGATTTTATCAGGTGACCGTTATGCTGCTGCTCAGGCAACCGATCTGCTACAAAATGCTGCCGGTAATTTCTATATCAACGATAAGCCAACAGGAGCAGTTGTAGGTCAGCAGCCCTTTGGAGGAGCAAGGTCAAGTGGTACAAATGATAAAGCCGGATCTAAAATGAACCTTATGAGATGGATTTCGGTAAGATTGATCAAGGAAACATTTGTTCCAGCAACAGACTACCGTTATCCTTTTCTGGGTGAATAGAATGTAGGAATCCTACTTAATAATAAAAAAACCGCTGGAAATCCGGCGGTTTTTTTATTAAACACTAATAATCAGTCACATAAATTCTGCTATAGAATTTTCCTACAATTTCAACGAGTAATCCTGTCTTTCAGCGAAAATTTAGCATTTATTCGGTTTTTTCAATTAAATTTATCTGCTAAATCATTACTCCCCAACAGTTTAAATGGCTTAGCCTGAGTTATTGCCCCACTATTTTTTAGCCCCCAATTTTACCCCTACATGACTATTGTATTATTTAAACCTGGCAACTATGGGGAAAAAATTACTTTTAAAAGTAGTCTATATATTTCTGAGTCTGTTAAGCTTTTCTTCTTTTAAAGCTTACAGCCAGTGTACGACAGGACCAAATACTTCTGCTACGGCTTCCATCAGTCTTCAGGGGTCTAATAATATATGTTCAGATGAGACTATCACTTTTAATTCTACCATAGATCTTGATGGAGGAACCAATGCTAAATATAGATGGCAGGTACAGGTTGGCTCCGGGACATGGGCTGATATCTCAGGTGAGAATTCGGCAACTCTATCCAACTTTTCAGGGGTTCAGAACAATTCCAGATTCAGACTTAGTATTATTTTCTGTCAGGGAACTGGCGATGAAGAAACATATTACAGTAACACATCGCAAACAATTACCGTAAATCAGGTAACAACTGCCACGGCTTCGATTTCAAGCAATAAATCCGAAATATGTCCTGGTGAAACAATAAATTTCAGCGCCTCTCTCTCAAACCAGGGAAGCAATCCTGGATATAGCTGGACAGTTAATGGTACAGAACGAGGCACCTCATCAAGTTTTTCATGGGATCAATTCAATGATGGAGACAGCGTCCAACTCTTAATGACGTCCAATAAAGCCTGTGCTATAGATGGAGATGCTGATGCAAATAATACCGTTGAAAGTAATATTATCAATATTTCAGTAAAGGCAGCCACTCCTAATCAGCCTGGAGCTATATCCGGACCTTCTGATATCTGTCCAAACACCTCCGGATCAACTTTTTCCATAGTTGCCGTAGATAGAGCAACTTCTTATATCTGGACTCTACCTTCTGGATGGACTGGATCAAGTACTACAACCAGTATAGATGTTACCACCGGAGCGGTAGGAAATAATAAAATAATAAAGGTTAGAGCTGTTAACGATTGTGGGGAGAGCTCAGACGCCAGCTTAAGTGTAAATGTTGGACCAGGCAAACCTGGGACTCCAGGTACAATATCTGATCCCGGACTCATTTGCGAAGGGGATGAAATCACCTTATCGGTAACCAATGATCCAAATGTAAATTCCTATACCTGGACGGTTCCTGCCGGATGGGCTATCACCGCCGGACAGGGCACCAACCAGATTACGGCAACCGCAGGCAACTATGGACAAAATGGAACTGTTAGTGTTTACTCCACCAACGACTGTCTTGATAGTGATGTATCCTCAACCAGCCTTTCAATTAATGAACCTACACCAGGCCAGCCTGCAGGTATATCTGGCGATGCTCTGGTTTGTCCCGGAGTAGATGCTGCCTACAGCATAGGTAATGTACAGTATGCAGACAGTTATGAATGGATACTGGATGGAAATACGGTAAGCGGAGTAACAGGTACGAGCTTTACCTTTAATTCTGCGACGGTTGGAGATCACACACTGGAAGTGATGGCCAAAAATGAGTGCGGATCAAGTACGGCTTCTTCCAAAACCATAACCGTTGATGATGGTACGCCAGATGCTACTGCCATCACCGAAACTAATGGCGCAGCAAATTTTTGCCCTGGAGAAACAGGAATAATATTTAGTGTCCCCACAGATGCTAAAATTGACACATATAGCTGGCAGGTGCCGGGAGGTTGGAGTATCACTGCTGGCAGTGGAACCAATCAGATTACCGTGACGGCCGGGCAATTAGGAAATGACGTACAGATCGAATTCACAGGATCAAGTAATAATTGTGGTAGTGTAACCGCAACCTATGATGTTTTTGTAAAAGATCCCGCTCCTACGGTTACAAGCGAATCCATTTCAGGAGAAACAAGTGTTTGTCATAATGCTACCGGACTAACATACTCAATTTCCAGCATTCCATATGCTACCTCGTATACTTGGAGTGTGCCCTCTGGCTGGAGCATTGACCCAGCAACGCAGAACACTAATTCCATTACTGTCGCTGCTGGCACAACCGATGGTAACATTAGTGTATACGCTGAAAATGACTGCGGGCAAAGCTCTATGATAGTATTGGCAGTAGAAAGTATTGATGCGGTCCCTCCTGCCCCGGGAAGTATAAGTTCAAATTTATGGGATGGAACCAGTAATACACCTATTTGTCCTCCGGCAGATGGAATAACATTCAACATTAGTCCTGTTTCGGGAGCTGACAGTTATAACTGGATACTCCCAACAGGTTGGGAAATAACAAACGGAGAAGGTACCGAGGCCATTACAGTTACTGTAACCGCCACTGCAGATTATGCGACTAATGAGTCAATAAGTGTAGAGGCGGTAAATATCTGTGGAAACAGTACCCTACAAACATATGCCAATATTACTTTATCTGATTATGTAGTGACCAATGCGGGTCCCGATAAAACGGTTTGTAAAGTAAGGAACCCAATTAGCATTAGCGGAAATGTGGACTTTAATGGCAGTAAACTGAAAATAATTCCTACTACCTCAGGTTCAGGTACTTTTAGCAATATTCCTAATGGAAAGGTTGACAATTTCACTTTTAATTATACTCCCAGCCAGGCTGATATTGATAATTTATCCCAGGTAGTTATTACCGTAAAAACAGAAGCACCCGTGGGAGCCTGTGGTCCTGGGGAAGATGAAATGATCATTAATTTCAGACCTGATCCTACTGCCTCAATCTCTGCCACAACCGAGGTTTGTGATGGACAGTCTGCGGAAGTTACATTTACTGCAACACCAAACACTACTGTTACTTATAAGATTGGTTCTGGAAGCAATCAAACTATCCAGATAGGAGATTCGGGTAGCGCCACACTAACCACTGCAAATCTTAGTTCAGATACCACATATTCGCTGGTAAGTGTGCAATATACTGCGGCACCTAATTGTTCAAAAACAATATCGGGATCATCAACTATTATTGTTAATCCTGTTCCTGCAGTAGACATAAGCTATGCTGAGCAATGTAATTCAGAATCTTCACCTGCAACAGTTACTTACTCCAATGGTGTAGGAAGCTGGGATACAGGAACTTTCTCAGCAACAGGTGATCTGGGATCCAAAATCAATGCAGATGGTTCCTTCGTTCCTCAGAATGTAACTCCAGGAACATACACCGTCACCTACATAATTACGGGAAGTGGTGGATGTTCTGATGTTCCTGTAACTACCGATGTTACTATCTACGAAGAAGTCGTTATTACAACTCAACCGGAAGCGATTCGCGTTTGTGAGGGTTCGGTTGCTCAATTCGAAGTTGTAGCTACAGGAGATGGAATAAGCTATCAATGGTATAAAAACTCAGCAAGCGCAGGAAATGAAGTGTGAGGGTATGTGCCCAGGACAGCTTCCAACTGCGCCGCAAGGCATTGCCCTTTCGCAACAACAGCGCCGCTTCAAGGATACGCAATGTAACGGCTGTGTCTTCGACAGGGGTAGCCAATCGAGCGC
>JAWWBH010000078.1:0-11408 GCA_033721075.1 Christiangramia sp. | reverse complement strand
CCACTCCGGATGCTGCGCAAGCAGCTCGCAGGTAAAAGTAAGGGCATTTGAGGTCGTTTCATGACCTGCAACAAAGAGGATAAGGATTTCATCGATAAGTTGCTCATCGTCCATAAAACTGCCATCCTCGTACCTGGCTTCCAGCAACATATCTAAAAGGTCTCCATATTTTCTTTGAGAAGCCCGCCTCTCATTGACTATCCGTCTTAGAATTTCTCTGGATTCAGCGGTTAGGCTTAGGTGCTTATCAAGTTTCCCACTCATCCTGAACCACCAGCCTAAATAAGGTTGCCTTAATTCCCTCACCAGCATTTTCTGCGCAGATTCAGTAATATATTGCAGTCGGTTAATATCTTCCTGATTTGCGGCACTACTGAAAAGTGACTTTACCACAGTTTGAAATGCCAGGTCATTGAATATGGGAAAAATTTCTATCTCCTTACCGGGTTGGATCTTATCATATTCGGCAAGTATTGCCTGCCGGATTGTTTCCAGCAGACTAGTAAGTTGCTTTTTGTGAAATGCAGGCTGAATAAGCTTTCGCTGTTTCCTCCAGTGCTCCCCATCGGAAGTCAGCAAACCTTTACCCACGTATTTCGCAAGATCTTTGGTCTGGATCTCAGACTTTATATAATTTTTCTGGTTTTTCTGAAGCACATATTCCAGCAGGCCGGCATCCCGTGAGAAAATAACAGACCTGGATATACCTATATTCAGTCGGAAAGTATCGCCTTTTTCTTCAAAATTATGGTGGTGAAAGGGAAGCGGGTTCTTTACAATATTAGCAGAATGTCTCAGAAACCTGAAAAATGAAACTGCGGGGATTTTAATTTCTTCTTTATTCAAAATCTAGTCAATTGGTCATGCTGAGCGCAGTCGAAGCATTCAATTTATAAACTATTGCTCACTATCTGGCTTGTATTTATGATGTGTGGCGTTTCTACATTCAGCCAAAATTTTAAGTTTATCAAAGTCGCCTTTAATTAAAGCTTCTTTTTTTTAACCTGGTCCAGTCTTTTATCTTTTTCTCAAAATTAATGGCTATTAAAACATTATCGAATTCCTCATTAAACTCTAATTTTAGAGGTCTTCTTTTAAAAGTATAACATGTTGGGTCTATTCCGTCCTGATGTTCAATAATCCTTCTTTCAAAATCATTCGTGATTCCGGTATAGTAAGAACCATCGGAACATTTAAGAATATAAACGAAGTATTGAAACATTCTATTATAAAAAGACTTCGACTGCGCTAAGTCTGAAATTCAGGAATTCGATTTAAGATTGTGAAAGACCTCAAAGGTTTCAGAAACCTTTGAGGTCTTTTTATTTTATTGATCAAACAAGCCTCCCTGTGAGCTACCTTTGATTCGTCCAAGGTGCCTGTATGCATGTTCGGTTACTTCCCGGCCTCTGGGAGTGCGATAGATAAATCCCTGCTGAATAAGGAACGGCTCATATACCTCCTCAATAGTCTCTGCACTTTCACTAACAGCAGTAGCCAGGGTTGTAATCCCCACCGGGCCGCCTTTAAATTTATCTATAATGGTCGCCAGGATCTTGTTGTCCATTTCATCCAGCCCGTGAGTATCTACGTTCAAAGCTTTTAAGCCGAATTGTGCTATTTCAATATCTATCCTTCCATTCCCCTTGATCTGGGCAAAATCCCTCACCCTTCTTAATAGAGCATTCGCGATCCTTGGCGTTCCCCTACTCCTTCCGGCAATTTCAATAGCCGCTTCATTTGTGATTGGTACTTTTAAGATATCGGCACTCCTTTCCACAATTCCTGAAAGTAACTCGGTAGTATAATATTGGAGTCGGCTGGAGATCCCAAACCTGGCCCTCATTGGAGCAGTAAGCAGCCCTGACCTTGTTGTCGCGCCAATAAGGGTAAATGGATTGAGATTGATCTGCACCGTTCTTGCATTAGGACCGGTTTCGATCATGATATCTATCCGGTAGTCTTCCATTGCAGAGTAAAGATATTCTTCCACAATTGGACTCAGGCGGTGGATCTCATCAATAAAAAGAATATCTCTTTCTTCAAGGTTCGTTAGCAAACCTGCAAGATCTCCTGGTTTATCCAGGACAGGGCCAGAGGTTACCTTAATTCCAACATTAAGTTCATTAGCCAGGATATGGGCAAGAGTAGTCTTACCAAGTCCGGGGGGGCCATGAAATAGTGTATGGTCCAGTGCGTCTCCCCTTAGATTAGCTGCCTGAACGAATACCTGTAGGTTTTCCAAAACCTGTTCCTGCCCGGCAAAATCATCAAAACTAAGCGGCCGCAAGGCCCTTTCAATATCAAACTCCTCAGATGAAAAATTTTCTCCCGATGGATCTAGGTTCTCGTTCATTTCGTAAATATACAAATTGACCAATAAGCTTTAAACAAAAACAATTATGTTCTAACTGAAAAAAGGAATTAGTATTTTTAGGAAACCTAAGACATAAGATAAACCCCCGAATGAACCGATTTGTAATAATTAGCATCCTTTTTCTTAGCTCTCTGAATTTATTTTCCCAGCACAAAGAATTTGAAGTCAAATATGTTAAAACACCTGTTTCCATAGATGGGATTCTTGACGAACCGGCCTGGGCCGCAGCTAACCCGGCAAAGGATTTCTGGCAGTATTTCCCGTCAGACAGTATTCAGGCTAAAAACCAGTCTGAAATAAAGATGCTGTATAATGAAAATTATCTATATGTTGGCATTAAGGTTTTTATACAGGGACAGGATTTCGTAATTCCTTCCCTGAGACGGGACTTTCGGGCCGGTGGCAGTGATAATATAACTTTAATGTTCGACACCTTTAATGATGGTGCCAATGCCTTCCTTTTTGGTGTAAACCCGGCCGGCGTAAGAAGGGAAGCTTTAGTTTCCGGCGGAGGCACTAGTTTACGGGGATTCACCACCAGCTGGGATGTGAAGTGGACCGCAGAGACAAAGGTTTATGACGAGTACTACATCAGTGAATGGGCTATCCCTATGAGTTCCTTTAAATTCACGGAGGGAACTAAAAAATGGAGGTTCAATTCCTATCAGTTCGATACACAGGGTAATGAAAGAAATACCTGGATTAGGATCCCCAGGAACCAGTTTATTTTCAACCTCTCTTATATGGGAGATATGATATTTGAGAAACCACTTAGCAGGTCTAAAACCCCAATTTCCTTAATTCCTTATGTCACGGGTTCCATTGGAAAGGATTTTGAAAGGGAAAAGGACCTGGATGACTTTAAGGCCGGAGGAGATGCGAAACTAAGCATAGGCAATAGTTTGAATCTTGACCTAACCTTCAATCCGGATTTTTCACAGGTAGAAGCTGATAATCTTGTGACTAATCTTACACGATTTGAAGTTAATCTTCCGGAAAGACGTCAGTTCTTTATTGAAAACAGTGATTTATTTGGTGATTTCGGTAATCCTGAAGAGGCAAATCCTTTCTTTTCCAGGCGAATTGGAATTGCGCGTGATTCCTCTGGAATTAACAGGCAGATAGACATAGTCGCCGGAGCGAGATTAAGTGGCAAACTAACAAATGACTTCAGGGTGGGCCTTCTCAATATTCAGACACAAAAGAAGGAAGAGTTTGATATTGGAGCAAATAATAACACTGTGATCGCCTTACAACACCGTCTCTTTGAACGCTCCAACATTAGCGCAATCTTCCTTAACCGCCAAAACACCTCCAGTGACCTTACGGATCCTGAAGATGAATATAACCGGGTAGTTGGTTTAGATTATAATCTTGGGACCCTCGATAACACCTGGGCGGGGAACGCATATGTTCATAAATCCTTTAGCCCTGGCCTCACCAAAGATGATCTTTCCACCGGGATAAGACTTAACTATAACTCCTTCAACTGGAGAGTTAGGGGTAGTGGATTCTACGTAGGAGAAAATTTCAATTCTGATCTCGGTTTTATTCCAAGGAAGGGAATTCTTCGAATTGATCCTGAAATAGAACACCTGATCTTTCCAACAAATGAAAAGGTGGTTCAGCATAATATAAGCTTTATTCCTTTAGTAATCTGGAAACCAGATATGGATTATAAGATGACAGATTATAATTTTATAGGAGCCTGGGATACAGAATTTACCAATACGAGCAAACTATCTGCAAGAATATTCAACAGATACACCTACCTGTTTTCTGAATTTGATCCATCCAGAGCAGGAGAAATAGCATTACCCGCCTTTACCGATTACCATTATACCAGTGGTGAATTAGAATATGGTAGTGATAGCCGGAAGATCTTCTTTTATGAACTGGAAAGCAATTATGGCCAATTCTATAATGGCGAAAAATTCACTCAGGAGGCAAGGTTGAACCTAAGATTGCAACCAAATTATCTTATGTCCATGGAAGTACGCTATGATCACGTTGACCTTCCGGAACCGTATTCGGATAATGATATCTGGTTAATAGGCAGTAAATTCGATATTACTTTCAGCAAATCCTTATTCTGGGCAACCCTTATACAGTATAGCAACATAGAGAACAATTTTGGAATCAATTCAAGGTTGCAATGGAGGTTTGCACCATTATCTGATATATTTCTAGTATATAATGACAATTATTTTTCGAATAATTCCTTTGCGCCCCGTTACAGAAGTATCAATTTAAAACTTAATTACTGGCTCTATCTATAGAATTAAAAAAGCCTTTTCCGGATGGGAAAAGGCTATCTTACGATTTCTTTAATTTCAGGTCCTACTTAATGATTAAGCTCTTCCTCCTTATCCTGTAATGGGACTGTTTGAGGAACAAAATCCTGACCCTTTATCACATAATCCCCATTCTCATCGGTCTTGGAATAATCATAAGCCCAGCGATAAACTGAAGGAATCGCTCCAGGCCAGTTTCCATGGATGTGTTCCACCGGAGTAGTCCATTCAAGGGTATTGGATTTCCAAGGATTCTGAACAGCTTTTTTACCATAGAAGATAGAGCTGAAGAAGTTATAAAGGAAAACCAGCTGAACGGCTGCAGTAATGATCGCAGCGACAGTGATAATCACATTTACATCTGCATAGTCATCAAAATAAGGGAAATTGGTATTAGTATAATAACGTCTTGGGAGTCCGGCTATCCCGATAAAGTGCATAGGGAAGAATACCCCGTAAGCACCTACGGCAGTCACCCAGAAATGGATATAACCAAGGTTCTTATTCATCATTCTGCCGAACATCTTCGGGAACCAGTGGTAAACCCCTGCGAATAATCCGTAAAGTGCCGATATACCCATTACAAGGTGGAAGTGAGCAACCACAAAGTAAGTATCGTGAACGTTGATATCCAGCGTTGAATCACCAAGGATAATACCTGTTAGACCACCGGTGATAAAAGTTGAAACCAGTCCGATAGAGAATAACATCCCCGGGTTCATCTGAAGATTTCCCTTCCATAAGGTAGTGATATAGTTAAAAGCTTTTACTGCTGAAGGTATCGCGATCAATAATGTTGTAAAGGTAAATACAGATCCCAGGAATGGGTTCATACCAGAAATAAACATATGGTGTCCCCAAACGATGGTTGAAAGGAACGCAATTGCAAGTATCGAAGCTACCATCGCACGGTAACCAAAAATAGGCTTACGTGAGTTAGTTGCAATGATCTCTGATGTAATACCTAATGCAGGCAAGATTACAATATATACCTCAGGGTGACCAAGGAACCAGAAAAGGTGTTCAAATAATACCGGTGAACCTCCCTGGTGGCTTAACACTTCTCCCTGGATAAAAATATCACTAAGGAAGAAAGAAGTTCCAAAGCTACGGTCCATAATTAAAAGTAGTGCTGCTGAAAGTAAAACCGGAAATGATACAACCCCGATTATAGCTGTCACAAAAAATGCCCATATAGTTAGCGGAAGTCTGGTCATAGACATTCCTTTGGTTCTCAGGTTTATTACGGTGACAATATAGTTAAGGGAACCTAAAAGAGATGATGCAATGAAAATAGCCATAGATACCAGCCATAGGGTCATCCCCGTCCCAGAACCACCAATTGCTTGTGGCAATGCACTAAGCGGAGGGTAAATAGTCCAACCCGCTGAAGCCGGACCCGCTTCGACAAATAGTGAACTAAGCATGATCACACTGGAAAGGAAGAACAACCAGTAAGACACCATGTTAAGGAAACCAGATGCCATATCCCGTGCGCCAATCTGCAATGGTATAAGCAGGTTACTGAATGTACCACTTAAACCTGCAGTAAGTACAAAGAATACCATAATGGTACCATGGATGGTAACAAGTGCCAGATAAATACTTGGAGTCATTACCCCATCTGGAGCCCATTTTCCTAATAAAGCCTCAAAGATCCAGAATGACTGTTCAGGCCAGGCAAGCTGAATACGGAAGAGTACCGACATAGCGATACCTATAACCCCCATAATTAGCCCGGTGATAAGATATTGCTTGGCAATCATCTTATGATCCTGACTAAATATATACTTTGTTATGAAAGTCTCTTTATGATGATGTCCGTGATCGTCGTGATGATCGTGTGCCGGTGCGTTTGCAATTGCTGACATATCTCTAATTCTTTATCTTAATCTTAGTTATTATTTTCTGCTACAGCCACGGCATTGCTCTCCTGTGACTGCTCGGTTGAATTATCTTCCCCTTCTGTCTCTTCATTTGAAGCCGGATTTTCACTTCCGCTTGTATCCTCGGGACGATCGGCATCCTTGCTTTGGTCGGCCATTACACTACCAAAAGTTGGTTGTTCTTCAAGCCATGCATTAAAGTCTTCTTCAGATTCCACAACGATCTTCATTTGCATATTGTAATGCGCCTGGCCACAGATCTTATTACAAAGCAGGAAATAGTCGAATTCATAAGAATCCAGAGTTGGTTCTCCCTGAGCCGCCAGCTCTTGATTTCTTTCATTTCTAACTTCATTAACACTCTTAACTTTATCTACCATATATTCACTCTGACGCATTTCCTCGGAAGTAATGGTTGGAGTAAAACTGAATTGGGTGATCATTCCGGGAACAACGTTCATCTGAGCCCTGAAAAAAGGGAAATAGGCCGAGTGAAGCACATCCTGAGAACGGAATTTAAACAGAACCGGTTTATTTACTGGTAAATGCAGTTCAGTCACCACCTTATCATCCTTTCCATAAGAATCTGATTCGTCCACACCCAATTGGTTAACACCTTCAATAAAACGAACGTTCGCTTTCCCTAAAGTGTTGTCTTCTCCGGCATATCTAGCTCTCCACGCGAACTGGTATGCATAGATCTCAACCACCATAGGATCATCTTCGGTGCTTACATTCATAATATCACTCCAGGTGAAAAGACCATAAATGATAAGACCGGCAAGAACGATCACAGGAATAATGGTCCAGATAAATTCAAGTTTATCATTATCGGCATAGAAAAGGGCTTTCCTTGTTTTCTCTCCTTTGTATTTATAGGCAAAGAAATGCAAAAGACCCTGAGTGATCACCTGAACTACCATAATAAGGGCAATAGAAATGAACATGAGGGTGTCATATTCAGAACCATGCTCTGAAGCCGCTTCTGGCAGATAGAATCTACCATATTCCCAGAAGCAGTAAATACTGATCACATAAATAAAAATAACAAAGGCTAACATAAGGATACCATTCAGTTTGTTATCCCTGTCATTCGCTACCTGCGAGGTATCAGCATCAGGTCTCTTCGATAATTCAAAGATCTTAGAGATCTGCCAACCTGTTACAGCCAGAAGTGCTAATACTATTATTACTAAAAATACGGTCATTTTATAAGTTCTTCTTTAAACAATCAATCTTATTAATAGTGGTAATGCTTGCTTTCCTTGATAAAAGGATTTCCTTTAACCAGTAAGGGAGCTTTTGTAAGTGAGTTGAATACTACAAATAAAAACAACCCTGCAAACAATAGCACAGCACTGATCTCAGGAATACCTATAAACCATGATTCCCCAACCGTGGCCGGCATTACAAGAACAAATATGTTTATATAATGTCCACAAAGAATCACAATCCCTGTCATGATAACAAACCAGTTTACACGTTTATAATCACTGTTCATTAAAAGAAGAACAGGGAATATAAAGTTGGTAGCCAGCATGCCCCAGAAAAGAATTGGGTAATCTTCCATTCTCGTGATGAAGTATACAACTTCTTCAGGAATATTGGAATACCAGATCAGCATAAACTGAGAAAACCATAGGTAAGTCCAGAAAATACTTATCCCGAACATAAATTTAGCCAGATCGTGAATATGACTGTCATTCACAAATTCAAGATATCCACGTGACTTAAGATATATGCTTATAATAGCGATGGTTGTGATCCCGGAAACAAAGAGACTGGCAAAAACGAACCATCCAAACAATGTACTAAACCAGTGCGGATCAAGACTCATAATCCAGTCCCAGGACATCATTGATTCGGTAACAATAAAGAATACAAGGAATCCTGCAGCTAGTTTAAAGTTCTTTTTAAAGTAAGAGTTATCAGTAGCATCATCCATTTTAAGAGAGTTCTTTCTAAGCAGATGTCTGAATAAGATCCATCCACCTAAATAGATGGCTGCTCTTATCAGAAAGAAAGGAACATTCAAATAAGATGATTTAGCCTGAATTATCTCATCATGTGCTACTACTTCAGGATCCATCCAAATAAAGAGATGGTTTATATGGAAACCTGATAACATTAGAAGTACAAATACTATAATACCACCTGGCAATAAATAAGCGGTGATAGCTTCCATAACCCTGAATAATACGGGAGACCATCCGGCCTGTGCAGCATACTGTATAGCGTAGAATGCAAGTACCCCAAGGGATATCATAAAGAAAAAGAAAGCGGCTACATATAAAGCAGACCATGGCTTATTTTGAAGCTGATGCAATACATGCTCGTAATGCTCATCTTCATGAGAAGCTTCTTCATGACCAGCTTCAGCAGCACCTTCTAGCTTCATACCTTCAGCATGTTCTTCAGAAATACCTTCGCCTGGTAATTGTTCAACATTAATTTCAGAAGATTCTATCCCTGCATGCTCTTCACCATGATGTTCAGAAGCCATCATTTCCTTAACCTCTTCCACTGTTTCCGGTGCAGCGATGAATCCATAAATGAGACCTATTGCGCCAACAATCATAAAAATGATCGCTGTTAATTTTAATTTACTGGATAGCGTATACATATTGATAGATCTAAATCTTTACTCGTTGTTATTTTCGGTTTGATTGTCTGTCGCGTCCAGACCAGAGTCGCCTTTCTGAGAATCTTCCACATCTCCAGCATCTTCATATACATTCACATCTGCCCGTGAAGGTAATAATCTAGTCTGGTTAGTCTGAGTACTATCTGGTTCTTCAAACTCTCTTTCTGGCTTACCTTCTAACTGGTCTTTCAAAAACATCACATAATGGTCTATCTGCCACCTTTCTTCAATACTTGTCTGGGAGGCATAGGATCCCATATTATTAAGCCCGTAATACATCACGTGATAAACACTACCTTCAGTTATAGCTCGTCCAGCATCATCATAAGAAGGAACCCCCAGGATCTTTTCACGTTCAACCAGTGTCCCTTTACCATCTCCTTTATCACCGTGACAAACGGCACAATAAATAGTGTAAAGCTCCTTACCTTCATTAAGGTTATCTTCAGTGTAAGCTAAAGGATTTTTAAGATTCGCCTTTGCATCAGCTGCACTTTCTACATTATTTTGATATTCGTAGGGCATCCAGCCTCTGGCCACTGTTCCTTCTACCGGAAGTTTAGCTTCCTGCCCATTCTCAAAAACCTTGTACTCACCATAAGTCTCATAACTTACAGGCTCATACATATCTGGCATATACTGATAGTTAGGATCATCCTTATCCTGGCATGACACAACTGTAAAGCCAAGAAGAAACAATGCTATAGTTTTATGGAACAAACTTCTCATTATCACTATTTATTATTCTATTAATTTAATTTCAGAAGCTCCAGTCTTATATAAAAAGTCTGTAAGGTCTTCCACATTATGATTGGCAGCATCCACCTCCATAAGGAACACATCGTCTGTAGTTCTTACATCAGGGTTCTCAGCTTTCTTAAAAGGCCATAGTTTACTTCTCATGTAGAAAGTGATCACCATAAGGTGAGCCGCAAAGAATACAGTTAATTCAAACATAATCGGCACAAAAGCCGGCATGTTCTGAAAGAAACTGAAACTTGGTTTACCACCAATATCCTGAGGCCAGTCTTCTATCATGATAAAATTCATCATTGCGATCGCTACAGTTAATCCAACCAGTCCATACAGAAAGGATGTGATGGCTAATCTTGTTGGGGCAAGTCCCATGGCCTTATCCAGTCCGTGAACCGGGAATGGGCAGTAGATCTCACCAATGTGATAGCGTGCTTCACGAATCTGCTTCACAGCCTGTAAAAGCAGATCGTCATCTCTGTAAATAGCGTGTAAAACTTTAGATGCCATCCTGATTATTTATTTTTTAGTTTGTTTGCCTGTGCAATCCATCCTTCCCTGTTCTCTTCTATAGGGAAGTTTTCGATAACTTCATCAAGCAATTCAAAATCATCTTCTGTTAATTTGCTTACCTGATCAAACAGATAAATACCAACCTGGTGCAGATGTTGCTGAAGTAACGGACCAACATTCTTCAATTTGGTAAGATCGTCTGCTTCTTGAGTCTTTGGATCATATTTTCCAATTCTTTCAAGCATTTCATCGATGCGATCTTTTGTCACTTCAGAAATAACAATTCCGTCTACATTTACTGTTTCTTCATGAGCCGGACCGGCATTATCGGTACCGTCATCATCAATATCGTCGATCTTGTTATGAATTCCATCTTCAACATTTCGGGCAGGATTCTTACCGTAAGTTTCATGCTCATGGTATACCACATTATCACCATGCTCAGCTCTAAGTTTTTTATACTTTTCTCCGGAAGCCTTAAGAATGGTCTTCACTTCAGCCTGGGCGATCACAGGGAACGAACGGGCATATAAAAGGAACAATACGAAGAAGAATCCAATAGTGCCTATGAAAATCCCAATATCCACAAATGTTGGAGAGAACATGGTCCACGAAGACGGAAGGTAATCACGGTGCAATGAAGTCACGATAATTACGAAACGCTCGAACCACATCCCGATATTTACAACGATCGAGATAAAGAAAGAGAACATGATACTGGTACGCAGCTTCTTGAACCACATAAATTGCGGAGAGAATACGTTACAGGTCATCATACTCCAGTATGCCCACCAGTAAGTGCCAGTAGCCCTGTTAAGGAAAGCGTACTGTTCGTATTCAACACCAGAATACCATGCGATAACAAGCTCGGTAATATAGGCTGTACCAACAATAGAACCGGTGATCATGATAACGATGTTCATCAATTCTATATGCTGAAT
>JAWWBH010000077.1:0-11456 GCA_033721075.1 Christiangramia sp. | reverse complement strand
TTTACAGCATATCGTAAGGACATAGACTTCAATAATGACGAGATGCAGGATTACTACGTTTATACCAACCTCATCGATGATTACCTTAGGACGAAGTCCATAGAACACTGTAAGGAGAATCACCACCATAAACGAAAATGCTACAACCTAAACAGCTTTCAAAATATTGAACGAAGAATCATCCTTATAGATTCGCTTTCTGAAATAGAATCAATAAAAAATGAGTTTATTGACAGACTTGCTGCCCAGGCCATAACCATGGCCGAGAATGAAAGCCGCATAGATTCTATCCTCAACCTGCTAAAAAATATAGGTTACAGTAACTTCGAAAGCGCCGAGCATCTGGCAGATATCCAAAGCGATTACTTTATTGGCAATACTCTCAAGGATGTTACGGCTGAAAATACCGAAGGAGAACTTATAACCTATGGAGAAGTCATAAATAAACCTACAATTACCTATGCCTGGTCCCTCTATGCTCCCGCACATCACAGGTGGCAGCACAACATAATTAAGGATCTTAAGCAAAAGTATCCTGAACTGGATTTCTTAGGAGTCAATATAGACCTGGGCGAAAGAGAAGAATGGTTAAGAACCATAGAGACCTATGGTTATGACAAAACCGATGAGTATCAAATAGCAAGGAGAAACGCAAGCAAAGAAACTTATAAGAAATATTTGAATAAAGTACTTTTTGTTTCTCCAGATGGTACGATCGTTCGCGGAGATGTTCAGTTTGGAAGTCCGGACTTTGAAAAGGATATACTCGAATTCTTAAACAAATAAAAAAGGGCTGTAAATGCAGCCCTTCTTATTCTTATATTCCAGATAATCCTCAAGATTATTGATTCCCTTTTCTATGGTCGGCGAGGAATTTTTCCAGTCCAATATCCGTTAATGGATGCTTTAATAATCCTTCAATAGAAGAAAGAGGTCCGGTCATCACATCAGCACCAATCTTAGCACATTCCAGAACATGCATGGTATGTCTTACCGATGCCGCGAGAATTTCAGTTTCAAAACCATAATTGTCATAAATCAATCTGATATCTGCAATTAGGTCCAGACCATTCGTAGAAATATCATCCAGTCTTCCAATGAAAGGAGAAACATAAGTAGCACCCGCTTTTGCCGCAAGCAGCGCCTGTCCAGCTGAAAATACAAGGGTACAGTTGGTCTTGATTCCTTTATCACTAAAATATTTCAAAGCTTTCACACCTTCCTTGATCATAGGTACTTTAACCACTATCTGGTCATGCAGTTCAGCAAGCTCCTCTCCTTCTCTCACAATACCTTCAAAATCTGTAGCGATAACTTCAGCACTTACGTCGCCTTCCACCAGGTCACAGATCTTCTTATAATGCTTGAATATATTGTCTTTTCCTGTAATTCCCTCCTTGGCCATAAGTGAAGGATTGGTAGTTACCCCATCCAAAACACCAAGATCCTGGGCTTCTTTTATCTGGTCAAGATTGGCGGTATCAATAAAAAATTTCATAGTTGTGTGTTAATTAAAATTTATAGTATCAAGATTATATGAATCTAATTTTTTCTGGGCGGTAAAATTACAATTTATAATGTTTCATCAGCATTTTCTCATAAAGTTTATCTGGTAATAAGGCTTTTAGCCTTACCGAGATCTTCTGAAGTCTCTCCCCCACTTTATAATGAACATTGGGCTCAGCTGTATTTATGATCTCATATATTTTCTTCGCTACAGCTTCCGGGTCTTGTCCTGCATCCACGTGCTCATTCATCAGCTTCAGTGTATCGCCATATACTTTTTCATAAGGAGAACCTTCGACTACAGGAGCATGATACCTGCCAGATGCGATATTCGTAGCGAAATCTCCCGGCGCGACATTGGTCATCTTAATTCCGAATTGTTTCAGTTCCATCCTGTAGGCTTCAGCCGTGATCTCTAAAGCTCCCTTGGTGGCGGAATAGATCCCGCGATAAGGTAGCCCCATATAACCTGCTATTGAAGTAATGTTTATGATCAAACCCGATTGCTGCCTGCGCATTACGGGCAATACCGTCTTTATCATATGCAGCGGCCCAAAATAGTTGGTTTCAAACACCCTTTTCATCTCTTCTTCCGGAATCTCTTCAACAGGTCCGGTAATGCCCATCCCGGCATTATTTATAAGGATATCTATGCAACCTTCCTTCTCATAGACTTCATAAACGGCCTCTTCTACACTTTGTTTATCGGTGACATCAAGTTTGACAAAACTGAAATTATAATCTGAAGAATTCTGGGGTTTTCTGCTGGTTCCGTAGACCTTAAAACCCTTATCGCTTAAATAGGTTGCGGTGGACTTTCCGATACCGGACGAAGCTCCGGTAATAAGTACCACTTTTTCTGAAGAATTCCCTTTTTTCATATCGCACAAATATGCAATAAATTTAGGACTTTGTAGAAACAAAAAATGGCAAGCGACCCACATCACACCGCTACGACCGCCTACCCTTGCTGCGTTCCCGCCCTGGGGGATTCAGCAGGAGCTGGTTGTGTGGGACTTGCCGGTGCAAATATACAATCTTTGTAACTTTTGACAAGCTTTTTTTAATGTGAATTGGTTAATTTAGCCCAGTATTTAAGCCTGTTGAATGATGAATAAATTTAACTTACTGTTAGTCTTTATATTAAGTTTTTTGATTTTTTCCTGCGGAAGCAATAACGGCAAAAAAAAATCAGATTTTTCGCTTCAGATCACGAATAATAAGTCTGAATTCAGTTTAAATGAAGAGCTTCAGGCTACTGTTGTGAACAGCAAAAACAGAAGTATAGATTCCGTCTCCTTCTATTTTGGCGACCAGTATTTAAAAAGTTCTGAGGACGGAAACAATCTTCAGTTAGATCTTAAGAATGTGCTATTAGGTAATCAAACCTTAAAAGCGATTGTTTACAGCGAAGAAAACACAGATACACTCACAAAAAATATTAAAGTTCTCAATAACGAACCTCCCGTGGTCTATACCTATGAAATTGTAAATTCCTATCCTCACGACATGACCTCCTATACCCAGGGACTCGAATTTCATGATGGTATTTTATATGAAAGTGCCGGCCAGTATGGAAAATCCAAACTGAGAAAACTGGAACTTGAATCTGGTGAGGTGCTTAAAGAAATAGAACTGGACGATCAGTATTTTGCAGAGGGACTTACCATAATTAACAATAAGATCTATCAGCTAACCTGGCAGGAAGGCGAAGGTTTAATTTATGACCTGGAAAGTTTCAAAAAGACAGGTAGTTTTGGATATAACCAAAGCAAAGAAGGCTGGGGTTTATGTAATAATGGTGAAAAGATCTTTAAAAGTGACGGCAGTGAAAAGATCTGGATCCTCGATCCTGAAACGCTAGCAGAAAAAAGTTATATACAACCAACTCATCATAAATCCATTTCTACAAAACTGAATGAACTGGAATGGGTGAATGGGAAGATCTACGCGAACACCTATCAGAAGGATGGCGTTGCGATCATAAATCCGGAAAATGGCGCAATAGAAGGTCTTATCAATTTTAGCGGACTCAGGGATAAAGTCACTCAGCATGATAAACTGGATGTTCTTAATGGAATAGCCTACAATCCGGAAACTGATAAATTATATGTGACCGGAAAGAACTGGGACAGGATCTTTGAAGTGAAAATTGTAGAAAAGTAATGGAACTGCATCCTGATATCTATGAAAAAAAGCTTGTTGTAGAAAAGAAACACCTTGATAAGCAAAAGCACGTAAATAATGTGCAGTATGTACAGTGGGTTCAGGATGTTGCCGAAGAGCACTGGGAAAAAAGAGCTACCGCGGAGCAGCAGCAAAAGTATATCTGGGTAGTGATAAGACATGAGATTAGCTATAAAAAGGAGGCGTTTTTAGGCGACAATATCTCCTTACAGACCTATGTTGGGGAGACCACGCATGTAACTTCAATAAGGCATGTGATCATTAAAAATGCCGATTCCCATAAATTACTTGCTGAAGCCAAGACCACCTGGTGTCTTTTAGATGCTGAAACGAAACGCCCCGCCAGGATTACTGACGATTTAAAGAGTCTTTTCCTACGTTAAAGCATTTAAAGCCGGCTACAGGTTTAATAAAATCAAAAAGTCATCCCGAACTCAGGGAGAGATCTCAAATAAATTTAATCTATTGATTTCTCTCAAAACTTTGCGATGTTCGAAATGACTTTCTGTTGTAATTATATGAATAATTAAGCCTTGAAAAGCGGCAAACCGTGCATCATTTCATTTACCTCTTTTCTTACCGCTTCAATTTCAGTATCATTATCGATATTCGTTATCACGCGATCTATCAGTTCCACGATCCTGGTCATATCTTTCTCTTCAAGACCTCGGGTGGTAACAGCCGGAGTTCCAATTCTGATTCCTGAGGTCACAAAAGGAGATTTATCATCAAAAGGAACCATATTCTTATTGACTGTAATATCAGCTTTCCCTAGTGCTTCCTCAGCATCTTTTCCGCTTACATTCTTATTTCTAAGATCTATAAGCATCATATGGTTATCGGTTCCGCCAGAAATAACACCATAACCTTTACTAACAAAGGCCTCGGCCATTTTCTCGGCATTCTTCTTAACCCTTACCATATAATGAAGGAATTCATCGGTCAATGCCTCTCCAAAGGCAACCGCTTTGGCGGCGATAATATGCTCTAAAGGCCCGCCCTGATTTCCAGGGAAGATCCCTGAGTTAAGCATGGCAGACATCTTCTTCAGCTTTCCATTTTTAAGTTTCTCACCAAAAGGATTGTCAAAATCTTTACCCATAATAATAATTCCTCCCCTGGGTCCACGAAGTGTCTTATGAGTGGTTGAAGTCACAATATGACAGTGAGGAACAGGATCACTTATCAATCCTTTGGCTATTAGTCCCGCCGGATGGGCGATATCGGCAAATAGAATAGCTCCTACGCTATCGGCTATTTCCCTGAATCGTTTATAATCTATCTCTCTGGAATAGGCCGAAGCTCCGGCGATGATCATTTTAGGCTTCTCCTTTTCGGCAATTTCAGCTACTTTATCATAGTCTATCCTCCCGGTTTCCTTATCAACCCCGTAAAATACAGGTTCATATAATCTACCGGAAAAATTCACCGGCGAACCATGGGTTAAGTGCCCTCCATGTGCAAGGTCAAAGCCAAGGAATTTATCACCGGGCTTCATACAGGTGTGGTAAACCGCCGTATTTGCCTGGGAACCGGAATGCGGTTGTACGTTGGCATATTCGGCATCAAATAATTCCTTGAGGCGGTCTATCGCAAGCTGCTCAACCTGGTCTACCACCTCACATCCTCCATAATACCTTTTCCCGGGGTAACCTTCAGCATATTTATTTGTAAGTACAGATCCTGCTGCCTCCAGCACTGCATCACTTACAAAATTTTCACTTGCAATAAGTTCCAAACCGTTTAACTGTCGCTCTTTTTCTTTATCTATTAAATCAAAAAGTCGGGTGTCTCGTTGCATCTCAAATTTTTACGTTAAATATTCGGTAAAAGTAACAAATACATTCGGTTAATTACAGGAAAATAATATATTTGAATCACTAGATTTTAACAAAAAACCAACACTTTTTATGTCAATTAGCGCTAATGATCCAAAAAGAAAAACCTGGCTGGATATACCTGGCGATACCGATTTCCCTATTCAGAATATCCCTTTCGGGGTATTCCTAACACGAGACGATGTGATTACCATTGGAACCAGAATAGGAGATTACGCGATAGACCTGGGAGCCCTACACCAACTGGGTTATTTTGAAGGGATCCCATTAACTGACGATATATTTTTACAGGATACCTTAAATGATTTCATATCAGATGGCAAAAAGACCTGGAAACTGGTTCGAAACAGGATCGCAGAGATCTTTGATGCAAGGAATACCAAATTAAAAGACAACCAGGACCATCGCAATACGGTGCTTTTCACTCTAGATGAGATCGAAATGCAAATGCCCGTGCAGGTGGGAGATTATACAGATTTCTACTCTTCCAAAGAACATGCTACGAACATAGGATCGATGTTCCGAGACCCGGATAATGCGTTACTGCCTAACTGGCTGCATATTCCTGTGGGTTATCACGGAAGAAGCTCCTCTATTATACCTAGTGGAATTCCGGTACATCGGCCGCAAGGTCAAACAAAACCAGCTGATTCTGATTCTCCGGTTTTCGGACCATCACAGCGGGTTGATTTTGAATTGGAAATGGCTTTTATAACCACAGATGCCAATCATCTAGGAGAGCCTATCCCCGTGAATGAAGCAGAAGATTATATTTTTGGAATGGTGCTTTTCAATGACTGGAGTGCACGTGATATTCAAAAATGGGAGTATGTGCCCCTGGGGCCTTTCCTCGCGAAGAATTTTGCCTCCTCCATTTCTCCCTGGATCGTAACCATGGATGCACTGGAACCTTTTAGAACGGCTAGTCCTAAACCCGAAAAGGAATTACTTCCTTATCTCAAATATAAAGGAGATAAGAGCTTTGATATTAAACTGGAGGTATCACTTCAACCGGAGGGTGGTGAGGAGAACTTACTTTCCAAGTCTAATTTCAAAAATCTTTACTGGAATATGAGTCAGCAACTGGCACACCATACAGTAAATGGTTGTCCAGTAAACTCAGGAGATATGATGGCTTCCGGAACAATTTCCGGATCTACAGAAGATTCTTTTGGCTCAATGCTGGAGCTTACCTGGGGAGGCACCAGGCCTATCAAATTGAAGGACGGCTCTGAACGTAAATTCATTGAAGACAACGACACTGTAATTATGCGTGGTTATTGTGAAAATGGAGGTTCCCGTATTGGATTTGGAGAGATAAGAACAAAATTGCTTCCGGTATATAAACCAAAAAAGAAATAGACTTGCAAAATTGATTAAAAAATCCCCTGGAATTCCAGGGGATTTTTTATTATTTCAAATCTTGATATATCTCATTTCAGCGCTTATCGGGCTTTTTTCCTGAAGAATTATTCTTCTTATCTTCATGTCTCTGTTCCATATCCATAAATTCTCTTTCCTGCCTTTTGGGATCAGAGTTCTGGATATCTTTCTTTAGCTTTTCTTTATCTTTATCATTCAATCTCATTTCAACTGCATTTTAATTTCTAATTCAAATTATGAAAGGCCGTTCAGAAAATAAAATACTTAATATAGTTTAACAGCACTCCTTAAAATGTTGATAAACCAGCTTAATTCACCAGTTCCTTTAATTTATTTGCTGAAATACCCTGATGAGAAGAATGATGAACCACTTCCCGGTTCTGCAACACAATGAGCTGCGGACTTTCATGCCTTACATTAAATCTTTCAGCTATTTCATTGGAGATCTCCCTATAGCTTATGAGATCTAGATAATACAATTCTATTGGCTGTTTTTCTTCAAGGTCATACTCTGAATCAAACATTTTTAACACCATCCTGCTTACTCCACATCTAGTCGAGTGCTTAAGAATAGCCACCGTTTTTTCCTCAGAGCTTTCTTCTATCTTATCCAGCTGTTCCATTGTCTTAAGATGGATCCAGGGTGTTTTAGATTCTTGTTGTTGTGACTCGTTTTTATCTGAACTAAATAATTTATTCAATATTCCCATAACATGCTTTTGTGCAAAAGTAATTCTAAGTAAATTTAATAGAGAAAATAAGGAATAAATTTTTAAAATGCCTTGATAAAACTGTCGTTTTGTCTTTAGTTTTCACTGAATACATGTCATTTTGACATTTATTTTTAATGGTACATCTATTGACATATCAATCTCAAAAAAGAAGAGATGAACTTTAATAATTTTACCATAAAATCACAGGAGGCCATTCAGCAGGCTCAGCAGCTTGCACAGGAAATGGGCCATCAGCAAATTGAGAACGAACATCTTTTCAAGGCCATCATGATGGTAGATGAAAATGTGACTCCGTTTTTGCTGAAAAAACTGAACATTAACGTAAATCTGTTTACACAGATACTCGATAAAAGCCTGGAAAGTTTCCCAAAAGTAAGCGGAGGCGATATTATGCTTTCCAGGGAAGCAGGTAAGTCGGTGAACGAAGCATCCTCTATTGCTAAGAATATGAAGGATGAATTTGTCTCCATTGAACATCTTGTTCTTGCAATATTTAAGTCTTCTAGTAAAGTAGCCCAGATATTAAAAGATCAGGGTGCTACCGAAAAAGGCCTAAAAGCTGCAATAGATGAGTTACGCCAGGGTGATAGGGTAACATCTCAAAGCGCCGAAGAAACCTATAATTCCCTTGAAAAATACTCCAGAAATCTTAACAGGCTTGCTGAAGAAGGAAAGCTTGACCCGGTAATAGGCAGGGATGAAGAAATAAGAAGAATACTTCAAATCCTTTCCCGTAGAACCAAGAACAACCCTATGCTGGTTGGAGAACCCGGTACTGGTAAAACCGCAATCGCTGAAGGGCTCGCTCACCGTATTGTTGACGGTGACGTTCCTGAAAACCTGAAAAATAAGCGCATCTACTCACTGGACATGGGCGCGCTTATCGCGGGAGCCAAGTACAAGGGAGAATTTGAGGAAAGGCTGAAAGCAGTGATAAAGGAGGTTACCTCAAGTGATGGAAACATAGTACTTTTCATTGATGAGATCCATACACTGGTAGGTGCCGGCGGTGGCCAGGGTGCCATGGATGCGGCCAATATTCTGAAACCTGCACTTGCCCGTGGTGAACTTAGAGCAATTGGAGCTACCACTCTTGATGAGTATCAGAAATACTTTGAAAAAGATAAAGCCCTGGAACGCAGATTTCAGAAGGTCAATGTGGAAGAACCAGATACTGAAAGTGCTATTTCCATACTTCGAGGTATCAAGGAAAAATACGAAACACACCATAAGGTAAGGATCAAAGATGAGGCAATAATAGCTGCTGTAGAATTATCTCAGCGATATATCACGAACCGTTTTCTTCCAGATAAGGCTATTGACCTTATGGATGAGGCTGCATCTAAATTGAGAATGGAGATCAACTCCAAACCTGAAGAACTGGATGTTCTGGACAGGAAGATTATGCAGCTTGAAATCGAGATCGAGGCAATAAAACGCGAGAAGGATGAGGCCAAACTTAAGTCCTTGAGAGGCGACCTTGCAAACCTAAAAGAAGAACGTAACGATCTACATGCAAGATGGATGGGCGAAAAAGAGATCGTGGACAATATTCAGAACCTGAAATCTGAAATAGAGGATTACAAACTCGAAGCGGAAAGGGCAGAGCGCGAAGGCGACTATGGTAAGGTAGCAGAAATTCGCTACGGAAAAATTAAGGAAGCTCAGGAAAGACTGGAAAAACTTCAGGAGAAAGTAGCTAAAAACCAGAATGAAAAATCACTTATTCAGGAAGAGGTCACCAATGAAGATATTGCCGAAGTGGTTGCTAAATGGACAGGAATTCCAGTAACCAAGATGCTGCAAAGTGAGCGTGAAAAGCTACTTAAACTGGAAGATGATCTTCATAAACGTGTGGTTGGCCAGGATGAAGCAATTGTGGCTGTAAGTGATGCTATTCGCAGAAGCCGTGCGGGACTTCAGGATCAGAAAAGACCCGTTGGTTCCTTCTTATTCCTGGGGACCACCGGTGTTGGTAAAACCGAACTTGCAAAAGCACTTGCAGAGTATCTGTTTGATGATGAATCGGCCATGACGCGTATCGACATGAGTGAATACCAGGAAAGACATTCGGTAAGCCGACTTGTAGGAGCGCCTCCTGGATACGTAGGTTATGACGAAGGTGGCCAATTGACAGAAGCTGTTAGAAGAAAGCCATATTCTGTAGTCTTGCTGGATGAGATCGAAAAAGCGCATCCAGATACATTCAACATCCTCCTCCAGGTACTTGACGAAGGTAGGCTAACAGACAATAAGGGACGCCTTGCCGATTTCAAGAACACTATTATCATTATGACTTCCAATATGGGAAGCCATATCATCCAGGAGAAATTTGAGAATATCAAGGATATTGATACGGCTATGGAAGCTGCCAAGACTGAAGTCCTAGGATTGCTAAAACAGAGTGTAAGACCTGAATTCCTGAACAGGATAGACGATATCGTAATGTTTAGTCCGTTGACTAAAAAAGATATCAAACAAATTGTTGGCCTTCAGTTGAAAGGCGTGAAAAAGATGCTTGCAAAACAGAATATCGTTCTGGATGCCACCGAAGAAGCCATCAATTATCTTGGAGCAAAAGGTTTTGATCCACAATTTGGAGCAAGACCTGTGAAAAGGGTTGTTCAAAGAGAAGTCCTCAACAAGCTTTCAAAAGAGATACTTGCAGGGAAAATAAGTACTGACAGTATAATTTTACTTGATGAATTCGATGAGCAGCTGGTATTCAGGAACCAGGAAGAACTGGCCGGGAAGGATGATGAAAAATAAAATTCATAAAAAAAGGCGGTAGATCTCTCTACCGCCTTTTTCATTCTCTAATTCATCAATCATCACCATCTATCTATTTCTTTTTTTAACTCTTCTTTGGATCTTCCAGTCTTCTCCTGCAAACGGCCAAGCATCTCATCAAACTTTCCCTCTGCAAAGGTCACATCATCATCGGTAAGCCTTCCATACTTCTGTTTAAACTCTCCTCTGATCTGTTTCCATTTTCCTTCTAACTGATCCTCATTCATAATATATTGGTTTTAGGTGTTAATAGTTTAAAGATATTTATTAGACATTTTTTGTCCTCCTAATAAACTCCCATTTTTATCTTAAACATTTGTTATTTTTGGACGCCAAATAAAACTACATGAAAAAAGCCCTTTATTCCTGCATTATCTCGCTCATTCTCTCAGGTTGTGCGGTAAGTAGAAAAGTTCATAATGATGATATCCGAATCAATTTTCTGGACGAATATGTACTGGATAGCAATCTTCAATTTAAAGATACTCAGGTAGGCGGACTCTCAGGAATAGACTTCAAGAATGGCTCTTATTACCTGGTTAGTGATCAGGCATCAAATCCACGGATCTATAAAGCGATGATCGCTATTCAGAAAAATTCATTTGATACAATCTATATAGAGAATCTTATAAGGATCGATAAGACCAAGGAATTCTCAGAAAATGTAATGGATCTGGAAGGAATACGGATGGACTCAGAAAAGAATGAGATTCTGGTTACCAGTGAAGGGATGATAGACGACAAAAAAGATCCGGGTATTTTTCGCCTTGATGAAAACGGAAAAATACTGGAATCTTTCAGCATTCCTGAGTATTTCCAGGCTAGCGGTGAACAAAAGCCCAGGAATAATGGAGTCTTTGAGGGATTATCTGAAAGCTTCGATAAGCAGGGGTACTGGGTAGCGACCGAATTACCTCTTGAAAAAGACGGCTCAAAACCGAAAATCTATCCTACACGATCCCATGTGAGGCTCACAAAATTTGATAAGAATACAGGTGAACTAATAAAACAATATGCT
>JAWWBH010000076.1:0-11684 GCA_033721075.1 Christiangramia sp. | reverse complement strand
TAACTGCTCCTCCAATTGCTTCATTTTATCAACAGGATTATTGCCGTTTTCCAATCCATTTTCCTTAAATAGTTTCTCCATCTCCATACGCAACATCTGCTGCTGTTTATAGATCTCGTATAATTCCCCACTACTGTCCTCTCCTTCTTCCTGTTTACCTTCAGAATCCGGTTTTGATTTACCCTCTGTACCCTTTTTCATTTCCTCCAAAAGTTCCTTCTGCTCCTCTATGATATCCTGCAGCTGAAATTCCTCTCCGCCTTTTCCCTGGCCAGATTTGGGACTAGCCATCATCTGTTGCATAGAACTAAGTATATTATCAAGTAAATTAGCCAGATCATTAGCGCCAGTAACTACATATTGCTGACTGGCCGTACCCTGAGGGATTTCATTTTCAGACAGCCTTTCTATGGCTTTTTCAATGTCGAATTCTACATCGGTTAGTTTTTCATTGATGCTTTCGTTTATCATTGGATTCTTAAGCGCAAGCGCGTAAAGACTATCGTCTATATGCCTAAAATTTTCCCTAAGATTACTTTGCTCTTTTAACCTCCTGGCGTATTTAGGGTTGTTCTGCTGCAGCTGTTTAAAATCATTTAAAAGATCTTCCTGTTCAAAGGAAAAAACAATCAGGTTATCCAGAATCTGTCGAAGGGTTTCGGCATCGGCTTCAAGCTGCTGCATTTGCATCTGCATAGACATTTGCTGCATCTGGGCGCTCATTTTCTTCATTTTTTTTGAGGCATCTTCCTGCTTCTTTTTTGCATCAGATTTATTGTTCTCCTTTAATTTTTCAGTAGCATCCTCCTGGTCCTTTTTGATACTCTCTTCATCAATCTCTTCCCTTCCCAGTTCCTGGGGTTCTTTAAGATTTTCATTCTCTTTTTCCAGTTGATCCATCTGCTCACGAAAATCATCAAATTTCTCATTGAGTTTTTCCTGATTCTCTTTGGTATTTTCCTGTTCCTTTTTGGAAATCTCCTCCTGTTCTTCAGAAAGTTTTTCGAGATCTCTTGCCAATTTCTGTTTCTTTTCCTCAACATAATAACGCTTGGTCAATTCCAGCAACTGTTCAAGATTTCTTTTATTATTTCTATTCTGTTTTGAAAGCTGTTCCAGCTTTTTGCCAAGATCCTCCTTCTGGATCTTTTCTGAATATTTCTCCAGTTCTTTTAATAAGACCTCGTTCTCCTGAAGTCGCTTTTCATTATTCTCAAGTCGTTTCTGTAATTCTTCTTTCATTGAAGAAGGCTCTACATTTTCATTTTTCTGAAGGCTTTTCTCAAGCTTTTCAGAATAATTCTTCATCATTTCATTCTGCTTCTTCTGTCGCTTCAAAAATTCTTCAAGCTTCTTTCTTTCATTATAATTTAGTTCCTCTTTCTCCTTTTCAAGTCGTGACAATTCTTCAAGCTCTTCATCAGATTTTTCATAATCCTTAAGGCGTTCACCAATATTTTCTATGGCGTCATTCTGCTCCTGAAGATTCTCCTCAATAATTTCCTCTTCGGTCTTTTTTCGATAGGAATAAGTTTCAGATCGCGATGATTTTGCTCCATTCACAGCATCATTATCAAATACCCTGAAATAGAAAAGATAATTAACACCGCCTTCCAGTTGAATATTGCCAGGGAAACTAAAATGAAATTCATCAAAAGCCTCTTTCGCTACGGGGATATTCAGTGTAGTTACATCTTCCTTGTTATCCCCTTTAAAATAGACAAGTTGTAGTCGGCTCAAGCCATAATCGTCTGATACATCCCCTTTAAAATACTGAATACCAGTATTTAATGAATCTTTTTCGGATATAACATCAATCTGAGGATATTCATCCCTGATCACTCTTAAAGAATAATCAAGATTCTCATAATCTTTCACCTCTTTATTAGATGTGCTAACCGAATAGTTCAAGTTGGATTTTACGGTTTTTCTAAATTCAGATCCTCCTGCTTCAACGGTCAATTTATAAGTAGAATCGGCCAGTTTAAAATTGATATTTTCGGTATTCCGTGCCTGAAAATTCCACTTTATTCCAGTACCTTCAGGAACAGTAATATTTCCCGTACCTGAAATGATCTCGTCTTTTAATCCGGTATAGGAAGGATAATCAAGATCCATTTCAAAATTCAATAGTTTCGGGACTTTTATAATCTTGAGCCGATAATTTTCTGACGTAACATCGTTAGATAATAACCTGAATTCAACATCTTCAGAATAATTACTAAAGGTATATTCAAAAATGCCAGGCGAGGTTTGTTTCATGTAATTCTCCGAACCCTTAATCATCAACTGAACAGTTTCCGGATTAAAGTCTCCAATGGTCTTTACCTGAAGTTTAAAAACCTCCCCTTCCCTAACCTTTAATTCATTGTTCTGAATTATAAAACTGAACGGAGCAGGCTTCACATACACCGTATTATAATCTGAAATCCTTCCAAAGCTTTGGGTAATAAAGTCGGCTTTACCGGCAATTATTAATCCCAAAATAATAAGGATGGGAAATACAACATATCTAAGATATTTCCGGTTGTTCCTGAGATCTATAGCTTTGGTAAACTGAATTGGGCTAAGTGCTCTGGACCGCTGATCTATACTGGCGAGTAATAATTCAGATTGCTTTGAATTATTACTGAGCTGAAGCAAGTTTGTAAGCTTATCATTTACTTCCGGAAAATGTCGCCCAATGATTCGGGAGGCCTCAAATTCGTCAATGCCCTTTGATAATTTAAAGAGCTTTAATAAAGGAATTCCTATGAACCTAAAAAGCAGGATCAATTCCACGGTTATGAATAGCCAGAACAAAATGCTCCTTCCTGTAGTGGATAACCATAGGAAGTATTCCAGCCCTATAACGACCAGAAAATAGAACAGACCTGTGGCGAGAAACAAAAGGCTTCCCTTAAGTATTAAGTTTAAATAATACTTTTTAATAAAGGCCCCTAGTTTCTCCTGCACCAATCCAAAATTCTCCATTTTCAACAGCAATGTTTCCTTAAAAATACAATAAAATTCCTTCTTATCCCTGATGCCTTTTCCCAGGTTTAGGATTGCTTGAAGAAGGTTGTATCTTTGCCAACAAAAATCAATAAAATATGTCTTCTAAAGTAAGAGTAAGATTTGCTCCCAGCCCAACAGGCCCATTGCACATTGGCGGGGTAAGAACGGCTTTATACAATTATCTGTTTGCTAAAAAACACAATGGTGATTTTGTGCTTAGGATTGAGGATACAGACCAGAATCGCTATGTGGAAGGAGCTGAAGATTATATTATAGAATCTCTTAACTGGTGTGGGATTCCATTTGATGAAGGCCCAGGAAAAGAAAAAGGATTTGGCCCTTACAGGCAGAGTGAACGAAAGGATAAATACCGTGAATATGCAGAAAAGCTGGTAGAATCAGGAAATGCATATTACGCTTTTGATACCGCAGATGAGCTTGACACCCACAGAAAAGACCATGAAGAGAAAGGAAAGACCTTTATATATAACTGGCATAATCGCGAAAAACTTAAAAATTCCTTATCTCTTTCACAGGAAGAAGTTCAGGAAAAGATTGATGCCGATGAACCTTATGTGATACGTTTTAAATCTCCTAAAGACGAAATACTTCATTTAAATGATGTGATTCGCGGAGAAATGGAGATCGATACCAATATCCTTGATGACAAGGTGCTTTTCAAAAGTGACGGGATGCCAACCTATCACCTGGCGAATATCGTGGATGACCATTTAATGGAAATTACGCATGTAATTCGTGGAGAAGAATGGCTTCCATCTCTGGCTCTTCATTATATGCTGTACAGAGCATTTGGATGGGACGCTCCGGAATTTGCCCATCTTCCTCTTATCCTGAAACCCCAGGGTAAGGGAAAACTTAGTAAAAGAGATGGCGAAAAAATGGGATTCCCGGTATTCCCTTTAGAATGGAAGGATCCTGAATCTGGTGAGATTGCAGCAGGTTACAGGGAAGATGGATATTTCCCTGAGGCCGTCGTGAATATGCTGGCTTTTCTTGGATGGAATCCGGGAACTGAACAGGAATTTTTTGAACTCGAAGAACTTGTAAAGGCATTCGAACTGGAAAGAGTTCATAAAGGAGGCGCCAAATTCGATCCTGAAAAGACCAAATGGTTCCAACAACATTATATTCAACTTGCCGATAATGAGCTTCTCACTGAAGAATTTCAAAAATTCCTAAAAAAACAGGATGTACAGGCAGATAAAGATTATGTTCAAAAAGTTGTGGCTCTTATAAAGGAAAGAGTTGTTTTCGTACAGGATTTCTGGGATCAGGGTTATTTCTTTTTTGTTGCCCCTACTTCTTATGATCCTAAGGATTCAAAAAAAGCCTGGAAAGAAGATACTTCTGAACTGATGAAAGAACTGCATGCTGTTCTTCAGTCACAGGATGATTTTGAAGCTGAAAAACTTCAGAACGAAGTTAAGGCCTGGATCAAAACCAAAGAGATCGGTTTTGGAAAAGTAATGATGCCTCTACGAATAGCTCTGGTTGGAGCTTTGCAAGGACCCGACCTCTACAGGATTGCCGAATTCATAGGTAAGGAGGAAACTCTAAGACGCATAGAAACGGCAATAGACACACTTAAATAGGCACTTAAATTTAAGCAGAAACCCGGATCTGGTAAATTCCAGGATCCGGGTTTTATTTTTATAAGGCTTAAGGCTTTTATTCTTAAATTGATGATCTAATTTAATTCATAATTATGCTCAATTTAATTTTATTGCCACTACTTGGAGTTATAACTCTAATAGTCCTTTTCTCCGCAGTTTTTATTGTAAAGCAGCAATCTGCTGCCGTGATAGAAAGATTTGGAAGATTCACCAGTATTCGTAATTCTGGACTTCAGTTAAAGATACCGGTTATAGACCAGGTTGCAGGAAGGATAAATCTTAAGGTACAGCAACTCGATGTTATGGTGGAAACCAAAACCAAAGACAATGTATTCGTTAAGCTGAAGATATCCGTTCAGTTCCAGGTTATTAAAAATAACGTTTATGATGCCTTCTACAAGCTCGAAAGTCCAAGTGACCAGATAACCGCCTATGTTTTTGACGTTGTACGCGCAGAGGTGCCTAAAATGAAGTTAGACGACGTGTTTGAACGTAAAGACGACATCGCTATAGCCGTTAACCGTGAATTGAATGAGGCGATGGAGGATTATGGATATGATATCATAAAAACGCTTGTGACCGATATAGACCCCGATGTGCAGGTAAAAGCGGCTATGAACCGTATCAATGCCGCTGAACGTGAAAAAGTGGCAGCAGAATATGATGCCGAGGCAGACAGGATTAAGATCGTAGCCAAGGCACGTGCCGAAGCCGAAAGTAAAAGACTCCAGGGACAGGGTATTGCTGATCAGCGAAGGGAAATAGCCCGCGGACTCGAAGAAAGTGTGGATGTCCTGAATAATGTGGGTATTAATTCCCAGGAGGCTTCAGCTCTTATTGTTGTTACCCAGCATTATGATACCCTGCAGGCGATAGGAGAAGAAACAAATACCAATCTCATCCTGCTTCCAAATTCACCCCAGGCAGGAAGCGATATGCTGAATAACATGGTGGCCTCTTTTACTGCTTCCAACCAAATAGGGGAAGCGATGAAACAACAGAACAAAAAACAAACTGATAAAAACAAAAGGAAACCGAATAACGGAGATGCATAAAAAGAGGCTGTCTAAAAAGACTATAAAACGTCATCCTGTTCCGATAGCTATCAGAATTATTTCAGGATCTTACCTAATTGAAGATCAATATCAATTAGAAGCTGAAACAAGTTCAGCTTGACGAAATAAGGACTTTTTAGACAGCCTCTTGGTTGTAAATTTTCTTTTAACTGTGTTTTCGCGAAGTTACCACTCTTTTAACGCCAAAGATCTTAGAAACGGCCTTTAAAACCAGGGCTTTCTGAATTATAGAGCCTATAGTACTTCCAATGATAGAAACAGGAGATAAACCTTCTTTGGCCTGGTCAAGGCTCAGCTTGATCTCTTCTTTATCTATCTCTGTTTGTAGCTTAAGGATCTGCAGATCCTTATCTATTTCTTCAAAGGAGGAATATACTCTCATCACTCTTCTTTATCGTTAAAAACTATTTTGGAGAATTTCCTGAGCACCAGTTTCTCTATGGGTTCCTTGCCAAAAATGAATATTAGCACGAATACCAGAAGGTAGAAACCGCCAACTATGAAATAACCTGAGCTAGGAACACCAATGGCTTCGCTAATCACTATTGCAAGGGCAAAAGAAATCATAATCCCCGCTGTACTCAACAAGAAACCCATGACCATGAAACGGACAAGAGAGGTAGCTCCCTTCATTCCATGTTTAAAGGCCTTTAGTTTATAATATTCGGAATTACTGTGTAAATAAGCCTGAATATTATCATTTAGCTCGTGAATACTGTTGGATAGTTTTTCAAATGCCATAAAAGATTATACAACGGCTTTATCTGGAGAATTCCCTGAAGATTTGCCTGGTTTATCTTTTTGCAATTTAGCATTTTGTTTTCGTAATTCCTCAAGTTTGGTTTCCATTGCAGCCAAAATATCATCTGCCTTATGACTAGCTGAAGATAAGGTCTCTTCAAGTCTTTTCTCAAAATCTACCCTTGCTTTTTTGGCTTTTTCGCTCAGATTAGATGAAGTCTCTTTGTAATGTTTGTTCAGTCTGTCCTGAGCTTCCTGAGCATCCTTTTTAAGCTTTTTACGGGTGTTCTCACCACTGTCTGGAGCATATAAAAGCCCTACTCCGGCTCCTATTGCCGCTCCTGTAATTAATGCTAAAAGGGTATTTCCTGTATTTGCCATAAGTTTTTGAATTTTAAGTTATTATTCAATCAAAGATAACGGAAGCCAATACCTTTGCTTGTTAATAACCGGTTAATATGTTAAAATCCTTTGCTAAATTATTCTTAAAGCAATCAGAAAAATATCCTAATTTTTAATCTTCGCCCAGGAATCCCGTAAGGTTACTGTTCGGTTAAAGACAGGTTTCGCCGAGGTGGAATCCCTGTCCACACAAAAATATCCTATACGCTGAAACTGTACTTTATCCTGCTCCTTAGCATCTTTAAGACTTGGTTCTAGATACCCGGTGACAATCTTTAAGGATTCAGGGTTCACAAAATCCAGATAATCCCGGTCTTTAACCCCGTCTGGAGTTTCTTCAGTAAACAAACGATCGTAAAGCCTGATCTCTGCTTCTATAGCATGTTTCACAGAGACCCAATGAAGTGTTCCTTTTACTTTTCTTAAAGACTCCTCGGTTCCACTTCCACTTTTACTTTTTGGATCATAAGTACAATGGATCTCCGTGATATTTCCATCATCATCCTTAACTACATCCTCCCCTTTAATGATGTACGCATTCTTTAAACGAACTTCCTTTCCTAAGGTAAGTCGGAAAAATTTCCTGTTGGCGCTTTCTTTAAAATCCTCACGTTCAATATACAATTCCCTTGAAAAAGGTACTTTTCTACTTCCTGCTGATTCATCTTCGGGATTGTTCTCTGCATCCAGCCATTCCTCTTCCCCTTCAGGATAATTAGTGATGACCAGTTTCACAGGATCCAGTACACCCATTACCCTTGGTGCAGTTTTATTAAGATCCTCCCTGGCACAAAATTCAAGGTGTGAAACATCTATCAGGTTCTCTCTCTTCCCTACCCCAATGGAATCTGCAAATTTCCGGATTGCTTCCGGAGTATACCCTCTACGCCTAAGCCCGGAAATGGTAGGCATCCTTGGATCATCCCATGAATCAACAAAACCTTTTTCCACTAACTGAAGTAATTTCCTTTTACTCACAATCGTATGGCTAAGATTCCTTCTGGCAAATTCCCTTTGTTTTGGTTCAAAATCCCCAGGCTTGCTTACTTTTTCTATAAACCAGTTATATAGCTCACGGTGCGGAAGGAATTCCAGGGTACAGAATGAATGAGATACATGCTCAATAAAATCACTCTGCCCGTGTGCCCAGTCATACATAGGATAGATCTTCCAATTATCACCGGTACGATGATGATTTTTATGAAGGCATCTGTACATCACAGGATCTCTCATGAGCATATTTGAGGAGGTCATATCAATTTTGGCCCTAAGCACATGACCCCTTTCTGGAGTATCTCCATTCTTCATTTTCTCGAATAGATCCAGATTCTCTTCAACCGAACGGTTCCTGTACGGGCTTTCAATCCCAGGTTTGGTAGGAGTTCCTTTCTGTTCAGCTATTTCCTCAGAGGTCTGACTGTCTACATAAGCATCTCCGTTCTTTATCATTTCTACAGCCCATTCATATAACTGTTGAAAATAATCTGATGCATAGCATTCCTCTGCCCACTTAAAACCTAACCATTCCACATCCTTTTTAATCGCGTCCACATATTCCTGTTCCTCTTTGGTAGGATTAGTATCATCAAACCTTAAATTAACAGGGGCATCATACTTCTCACCCAGTCCAAAATTGAGACAAATGGAAGAAGCATGACCTATATGAAGATATCCATTTGGTTCCGGTGGAAAACGGAACTTCAGGTCTTCTTTTTTATAGTCTTTTTTAAGATCTTCTTCTATGATTTGCTCAATGAAATTGAGCGACTTTTTTCCTTCGTCCATAACTGAATTAAAATAAAGGGCAAATTTATCAAAATTTAAATCGATAGCAGTGTTTCCATCAGAATAGTATTCAGGAAAAGAGGTATCAATTATTGAAAACCTCAAATGCGGAAGCTATCTTTGTAAAAAAATTAATGTGGGAGCAATAAAACTTAAGAATATCAAGGTCTTCGCATATCATGGCTGTCTTGATGAGGAAGGTAAGATTGGAAGTGAATACAGGGTAGATCTAAAAGTATATGGCGACCTGTCACATTCGGCCAAAACTGATAAATTAAGCGATACTATAGATTATGTTCATCTCAATAAAATAGTCAAGGAAGAGATGGCAATTCGTTCCAAATTACTTGAGAATGTAGCTGAAAGAATTCTGAAACGCATTATAAAAGAACTTATCATGGTGCAGAAGGCGAAGGTTAAAGTCTCTAAGATCAACCCTCCAATTGGGGGGAATGTAGCAATGGTAACCGTAAGCAGGACTAAATCCCGCTAGATTTTAGTTTTGAAACTTAAAATTTTTATTACATTTGCCAACTCATAAAGGGCATCGTGGCCGAGTGGCTAGGCAGAGGTCTGCAAAACCTTGTACAGCGGTTCGAATCCGCTCGATGCCTCAAGAAAGCTTCCTGTAAACCAGGGAGCTTTTTTTATGTTATAAATTTAAATCTTACAGCAGTTCTCCCGAAGCATCGGGGCGCTCGATGCCTCAAGAAAGCTTCCTGTAAACCAGGGAGCCTTTTTATTCTTTATCCTCTTTTTCCTTATTATCATGCACAAAATTATCAAGCTTTCCCATCACTGAATCATTGGGAGTTATTTCTTCGATCTGGTCTTTTATATCATCAACCTGGTGAGGAAAAACTCCCTGAAATATAAGTACACAACCAAAAAGAACCAGTAAAAGACTAATTCCCTTTTTCATCACGTAGATGCGATTTGGTGTAAGTTTTCTATTGAGTTTTTTAGCCAGGAGTATCTTTGCTATATCAACAATAAGATAAGTTATAAGCACCGCGCCAAAAAAAACACTTATCCTATTCGTCTCCATATCCAATTTAGGGCCAAATACGATGATTACTCCAAGCCAGAAACCAAGGACGCCAATATTAATGAAATTGAGCAGAAAACCCTTTGCAAACAATCCAAAATAGTCACTTTTACCCAGTTTTCTAATCTCAGGTGTTTCCTCCTCAGTCTGAAGTACCTTTTTAGTTTGTAAAAAGCTCATCACCCCATAGGTGGTAAGTATCATCCCTCCAAAAATGAAAAGTGCCGGATCATCCTTTATACGAGCCAGAAGTTTGGTAGTACTTAAATAGGCAATAAGAAGAAATATGACATCGGCAAGAATCACCCCAAAATCAAAAGAAATAGCCGCTCTAAAGCCTTTTATCGCAGCCGTTTCCAGCAATACAAAAAACACAGGCCCAAGTAAGAAAGCCAAAAATAAACCCAGGGGCATACCTGCTATAACATCCTGTAACATACAGTTAAGTTGTATTGCAAATGTAAACTTTTTGATCTATTTCAAAGATTCACGGCCATCACCGGCAATTAGCCTTATAGAAGATTTGATGTAAAATGATTAGTTCTCCTCTACTTCTTCCCTGCTTCCAAGCAGCTTAAAATCAAGATGCCTTTTAACAAGGTCTGCATTCTTTACTTTTACGTAAACCTCATCCCCCAAAGTATATATTTTTCCAGTCTTTCTACCGGTAACTGCAAATTCATCCGGATCAAATTCATAATGGTCATCATTAAGATCTCTTAAACGTATCATCCCTTCACATTTATTCTCAACGATCTCCACAAAGATTCCCCATTCCGTGACACCGGAAATAACTCCAAGAAATTCTTCATCCTCATGATCCTGCATGAATTTAACCTGCATGTATTTAATGGAATCCCTTTCAGCATTGGAAGCAAGATTCTCCATCTCACTACATTGATGACATTTATCTTCATATTCTTCTTCACTGGCCGAATCGTTATTATCCAAATAATACTGGAGTAACCTGTGTACCATCACATCAGGATATCTTCTTATAGGAGAGGTAAAATGGGTATAATATTCAAAGGCCAGACCGTAATGCCCTATATTATCGGTGCCATAATATGCCTTGCTCATTGAACGTATTGTAAGGGTATCTACCATGTTCTGTTCCTTTCTGCCCTGCACATCTTCCAGTAATTTATTCAGCGAAGAAGTAGTGGTTTGCCTGTCCCTTAAATTGAGTTTATGTCCAAACCTGCCAACTATATTTTGAAGCGCAGCAAGTTTCTCATCATCAGGTTCATCATGACACCTGTAAACGAAGGTTTTCTTAGGTTTTTGTTTACCTATGAATTCAGCCACTTTTTTGTTAGCAAGAAGCATGAATTCTTCAATTAGTTTATTGGAATCCTTGGCAGTCTTAAAAAACACTCCAACGGGATTATTATCTTCATTAAGGTTAAACTTCACTTCTACTTTATCAAAAGAGATAGCTCCATCCCTCATACGTCTTGAACGCATCTTTTTCGCTAGCCGGTTAAGAGTACAAATAGCTTCAACCAGAGCTCCTCTTACGGTATAAGAATGCTTTCTTATGGAAATATCATCGGGTATGGTCCCTGTCCCGGTTTCTATGATATGTTGAGCCTCTTCATAGGCAAAACGTTCATCAGAATAAGTCACCGTTCTGCCAAACCACTGATTCTTAACCTTCGCATTATCGTCTATTTCAAAAACAGCCGAAAAGGTGAATTTCTCTTCGTTTGGCCTTAAAGAACAGGCATTATTGGAAAGTATTTCCGGTAACATAGGTACCACCCTGTCTACCAGGTAAACCGAAGTTGCACGTTCATAGGCTTCATCATCAAGTATAGTCCCGGGCTTAACATAATGAGAAACATCAGCTATATGAATTCCAATTTCGTAATTTCCATTCTTAAGGACTCGAAAGCTCAATGCATCGTCAAAATCCTTGGCATCCCTGGGATCTATTGTAAAAGTAAGTACATCCCGCATGTCCCGGCGATTATTTATCTCCTCTTCATTAATTGAGGT
>JAWWBH010000075.1:0-11752 GCA_033721075.1 Christiangramia sp. | reverse complement strand
ATGCGTAAAGTAGCAAGGGTAAGGTTGACCAATGGAAAGGAAGTTAACGCGTACATCGGTGGTGAAGGACACAACCTACAGGAGCACTCGATAGTATTGGTTAGAGGTGGAAGGGTAAAGGATTTGCCTGGTGTTAGATACCACATTGTTCGTGGTGCGTTGGATACTGCCGGAGTAGAAGGTAGAACTCAACGTAGATCTAAGTATGGTGCAAAACGCCCTAAGAAGTAATTAAAAACTTTTAATGTAAAGAAATGAGAAAAAGACAGGCGAAAAAAAGACCTCTTTTACCAGATCCAAAATTTAACGATCAGCTTGTTACACGCTTTGTGAACATGATGATGTGGGATGGTAAAAAATCCGTTGCCTTTAAGATCTTCTACGATGCGATAGATATCGTAGAGCAAAAGAAGCAAGACGAAGAGAAATCTGGATTGGAGATCTGGAAGGATGCCCTTTCTAACGTTATGCCTCACGTAGAAGTGAGAAGTAGACGTGTGGGGGGTGCAACATTTCAAATCCCTATGCAGATAAGACCAGACCGTAAGGTGTCTACTGCTATGAAGTGGCTTATTAGTTTTTCTAGAAAAAGAAACGAGAAATCCATGGCTGCTAAATTAGCTGCTGAAGTTTTGGCTGCTGCCAAAGAAGAAGGTGCTGCGGTTAAGAAAAGAGTAGATACTCATAAAATGGCTGAAGCTAACAAAGCATTCTCTCACTTTAGATTCTAAAAAACATGGCACAAAGAGATTTAAAATATACTAGAAATATAGGAATTGCAGCTCATATTGATGCGGGTAAAACCACAACTACAGAGCGTATCCTTTATTATACAGGTATCAGTCATAAGATTGGTGAGGTGCACGATGGTGCGGCTACCATGGACTGGATGGAGCAGGAGCAGGAGCGTGGAATTACCATTACCTCTGCGGCTACCCATTGTACCTGGCCTTACAGGGACCACGAATATATCGTTAATATTATCGATACCCCTGGTCACGTAGACTTTACCGTAGAAGTAGAGCGTTCATTACGTGTGCTTGATGGGGTTGTTGCATTGTTCTCTGCAGTAGACGGGGTTGAGCCTCAGTCTGAAACTGTTTGGAGACAGGCAGATAAATATAGAGTACCACGTCTAGGTTTCGTTAATAAGATGGACCGTCAGGGTGCTGATTTCTTCAATGTTTGCCGTCAGGTCAAGGAAATGTTAGGAGGAAACCCAGTGCCACTTCAAGTTCCAATTGGAGATGAGGCTGACTTTAAAGGTGTGGTAGATCTTATTTCCAAGAAAGCAATTATCTGGAATGATGAAGATCATGGGATGACCTATGATACTATTGAAATTCCTGCTGAATTGGAAGAAGATGTAAATAAATACCGTGCAGAGCTTGTTGAAGCTGTGGCTGAATATGATGAGGCATTGATGGAGAAATTCTTCGAGGATGAGAATTCTATTACTGAAGATGAGATCATCGCTGCCCTTAGAGCTGCAACAATCGACATGTCTATCATCCCAATGATGTGTGGTTCTGCATTTAAGAATAAAGGTGTTCAGGCAATGCTTGACGCTGTGATGCGTTACCTTCCTTCACCTGTAGATGTAGAGGCTATTAAAGGTGAGAACCCTGAAACTGGTGAAGAAGAAAGTCGTAAGCCAAATGTGGACTCTCCGTTCTCTGCGCTTGCATTTAAAATTGCTACCGATCCTTTCGTAGGTCGTTTAGCATTCTTCCGTACCTATTCGGGTACCCTTGAGGCTGGCTCTTATGTATTGAACGTTCGTTCAGGTAAGAAAGAGCGTATTTCGAGAATTTACCAGATGCACTCTAACAAGCAGGAGCCTATAGATAAGATCGAAGCTGGAGATATTGGAGCTGCTGTAGGCTTCAAGGATATTAAAACTGGGGATACTCTTACAGATCTTAACCATCCAATCGTGCTTGAATCTATGACCTTCCCGGCACCGGTAATCGGTATCGCTGTTGAGCCTAAAACTAAGGCTGATGTTGAGAAGATGGGAATGGCACTTGGTAAATTAGCTGAAGAGGATCCAACTTTTACCGTTAAGACTGATGAAGCCTCAGGTCAAACAATTATCTCTGGTATGGGTGAGCTTCACCTTGAGATCATTATCGACCGTATGAAGCGTGAATTCAAGGTTGAAGTAAACGTAGGTGAGCCTCAGGTTGAGTACAAAGAAGCTATCACTAAAACTGCTGATCACAGAGAGGTTTATAAGAAACAATCTGGTGGTCGTGGTAAGTTTGCGGATATTGTATTCGAAATGGGGCCAGTTGATGAAGATTTCGAAGGAACCGGCCTTCAGTTCGTAGATGAAATTAAAGGTGGACGTATTCCTAAAGAATTTATTCCTTCAGTTCAGAAGGGATTCCAGGAAGCTATGAAAAATGGCCCGTTAGCCGGGTTTACAATGGACTCTCTTAAAGTAGTTCTTAAAGACGGATCTTTCCACCCTGTGGATTCTGATCAGCTTTCTTTCGAACTGGCTGCAAAAATGGGATATAAAGCTGCTGCTAAAAAAACTGGAGCTATCATCCTTGAGCCAATTATGAAAGTAGAGGTTGTTACTCCGGAAGAAAACATGGGTGATATTGTTGGTGACCTTAACAGAAGAAGAGGTCAGGTAAACAATATGAGCGACAGATCTGGAGCGAAAGTAATCAAGGCTGAAGTGCCACTTTCTGAAATGTTCGGTTACGTAACTACGTTAAGAACACTTTCATCAGGTAGAGCAACTTCAACTATGGAATTCTCTCACTATGCTGAAACTCCTTCTAATATTTCTGAAGAAGTGATCAAGGCAGCAAGAGGAGCAGCTAACGAATAATCTTAAGGAAATGAGTCAAAAAATCAGAATAAAACTAAAATCTTACGATCATAACCTGGTAGATAAATCTGCTGAAAAGATCGTAAAAACCGTAAAGACTACGGGAGCTGTTGTTACCGGTCCAATTCCGTTACCAACAAATAAGAAAATCTTTACTGTTCTTCGTTCACCTCACGTGAACAAGAAATCCAGAGAGCAGTTCCAGTTAAGCTCTTACAAGAGACTTCTGGATATTTATAGCTCTTCTTCAAAGACGATCGATGCGTTGATGAAGCTTGAATTGCCAAGTGGGGTTGAAGTAGAGATTAAAGTGTGATAAAAAAACTTCCGTGTACTTCGGTTCACGGTTAACATGTCCGGAGCGTTTCGCGAAGGAAAAACGGTGAAAAATACAATTCAGGGCTGAAGTGTGTTTTTCAGCCCTAAGTTTTTTAAATAGTAAACAATTAATAATTAATTAAATATGTCTGGGTTAATAGGAAAAAAGATCGGCATGACCAGCATTTTCGACGAGAACGGGAAGAATATCCCATGTACCGTTATTGAAGCTGGACCATGCGTGGTTACCCAAGTCAGAACCAAAGAGGTTGACGGGTATGAAGCACTTCAACTTGGTTTCGATGACGTAAAGACTGCAAATAAAGCTGCTGAAGGGCACGCCAAAAAAGCGGGAACCGTTGCAAAACGTAAAGTCGTTGAATTCCAGGGTTATAATGAAGATTACAAATTAGGTGACTCTGTTACCGTGGAGCATTTCAAGGAAGGTGAATTTGTAGATATTGCAGGTACATCTAAAGGTAAAGGTTTCCAGGGTGTTGTTAAGAGACACGGTTTTGGAGGTGTTGGACAGGCCACTCACGGCCAGCACAACAGATTAAGAGCTCCTGGTTCTATTGGTGCAGCGTCTTATCCTGCGAGAGTTTTCAAAGGAATGAAGATGGCCGGTAGAATGGGTGGTGAAAGAGTAAAAGTTGAAAACCTTAGAGTTTTAAAGATAGTGGCAGAAAAGAACCTTTTAGTAGTAAAAGGATGTGTGCCAGGACACAAGAACTCTTACGTAATCATTAGCAAGTAATGGAAGTAGCAGTTTTAGATATTAAAGGAAAAGAAACAGGCAGAAAAGCGAAGCTTTCTGATGCTGTTTTTGCTATAGAGCCTAATGAGCATGCTGTATACTTAGATGTAAAGCAGTACCTGGCTAACCAACGTCAGGGAACTCACAAGGCTAAAGAAAGAGCTGAGATCGCGGGAAGTACCCGTAAGATCAAGAAACAAAAAGGTACTGGTACAGCGAGAGCTGGTAGCATCAAGTCTCCTATCTTTAAAGGTGGTGGACGTGTGTTTGGACCAAGACCAAGAAATTATGGTTTCAAACTAAATAAAAACCTTAAGCGTCTTGCAAGAAAATCTGCGCTTTCTATGAAAGCAAATGATAAGGCGATTATGGTTGTGGAAGATTTTTCTTTTGATACTCCAAAGACCAAGAATTTTATCGAAGTTCTTCAGGCTCTGGGCATTGAAAGTAAAAAATCTTTAATAGTGTTGGGTGACACAAATAAAAACGTATATTTGTCGTCGCGCAATTTAAAGACCTCTGAAGTTATAAGTAGCTCAGAATTAAGTACTTACAAGATTCTGAATGCTAAAAATATTGTCTTTTTAGAAGGTTCTTTAGAAGGAATTGAGTCGAAATTAAGTTAATAAACCGTTATGAGCATCTTGATTAAACCTGTTATTACAGAAAAAGCTACCGCAGATAGCGAGATGAATAATCGCTTCACTTTTGTGGTAAGTAACAAGGCAAATAAGATTCAGATCAAAGACGCGATCGAATCGGCTTATGGCGTGTCTGTTACTAAAGTTCGAACTATAAATGTCCGTCCAGATCGCAAGACTAAATATACTAAGTCTGGCATGATCACTGGTAAAACTAGTGCTTATAAAAAAGCAGTAGTACAGGTGGCGGAAGGTGAAACAATTGATTTATACAGTAATCTTTAAGATTAAACAATGTCAGTTAGAAAATTAAAACCAATCACACCTGGTCAGCGTTTTAGAGTAGTTAACGGGTATGACGCCGTTACTACTGATAAGCCGGAGAAAAGCCTATTGGCGCCGATAAAAAAATCAGGTGGTAGAAACAGTCAGGGTAAGATGACCATGCGCTACAAAGGTGGTGGTCACAAAAGACGTTACCGAATTATCGATTTTAAGCGTGACAAGCAGGGGATTCCTGCTACTGTTGCTAGCATAGAATACGATCCAAACAGAACGGCCTTTATCGCTCTTTTGAATTATCAGGATGGTGAGAAAAGGTATATTATTGCTCAAAACGGGCTTCAGGTGGGTCAGAACGTGGTTTCAAATGACGAAGCTGTGACTCCTGAGATTGGAAATGCGATGCCATTGGCAAACATTCCTCTTGGTACCATCATTTCTTGCATAGAGCTTAGAGCCGGGCAGGGAGCTGTAATGGCTCGTAGTGCCGGTGCATTTGCTCAGTTATTGGCAAGAGAAGGGAAGTATGCTACCGTTAAATTGCCTTCAGGGGAGATCAGAAGAATTCTTTCTACCTGTATGGCTACTATCGGAGCTGTTTCTAACAGTGACCACCAGCTATTGATCTCCGGTAAAGCCGGTAGAAAACGCTGGTTAGGTATCAGACCAAGAACCAGACCGGTAGCGATGAACCCAATCGATCACCCAATGGGTGGTGGTGAAGGTAGAGCTTCTGGAGGTCACCCACGTTCTAGAAAAGGTCTTCCTGCTAAAGGATTCAAGACCCGCTCAAGAACTAAAGCGAGTAATAAATATATTGTAGAACGAAGAAAGACTAGAAAGAAAAAATAAGATATGGCACGTTCATTAAAAAAAGGACCTTTCGTTCACTATAAGCTGGAGCAAAAAGTGGCTCAGAATGTTGAGTCTGGAAAGAAAGCCGTGATCAAAACCTGGTCTAGAGCTTCTATGATTACTCCAGATTTTGTAGGGCAAACCATAGCCGTACATAACGGTAAGCAATTTGTTCCTGTTTATGTAACAGAGAACATGGTAGGTCATAAACTAGGAGAATTTTCACCAACACGTTCTTTCAGGGGGCATGCAGGTGCAAAAAATAAAGGTAGAAAATAATTGAAGCTATGGGAGTTCGTAAAAGAGAAAGAGCAGAGCAAATAAAAGAAGCCAAACAGCAGGTAGCTTTTGCTAAGTTGAATAACTGCCCTACTTCGCCTAGAAAGATGCGCCTTATGGCAGATCTGGTAAGAGGTGAAAAAGTAGAAAAAGCGCTTCATATTTTGAAATTCAGTAAGAAAGAAGCATCAAATCGTTTAGAGAAGCTTTTGCTTTCAGCCATTGCCAACTGGCAGGCTAAAAACGAGGATGCAAGTCTGGAAGACGCTGAATTGTTCGTGAAAGAGATCCGTGTAGATGGAGGAAGTATGTTGAAAAGACTTCGTCCTGCGCCACAGGGTCGTGCACACAGAATTAGAAAAAGATCCAATCACGTAACATTGGTGCTTGGAGCAAACAATAATACACAAAGCTAAGATAGAGTATGGGACAAAAAACAAATCCAATCGGGAATCGCCTTGGTATCATTAGAGGTTGGGAGTCCAACTGGTACGGAGGTAATGACTACGGCGACAAATTAGCCGAAGACGATAAGATTAGAAAGTACATCCATGCTCGTCTTTCTAAAGCGAGTGTATCGCGTGTAATCATCGAGCGCACGCTTAAGCTTGTAACCGTTACTATCACCACTGCAAGACCTGGTATCATTATCGGGAAAGGCGGCCAGGAGGTAGACAAGCTTAAGGAAGAGCTTAAAAAGATTACCGACAAGGAAGTTCAGATTAACATCTTTGAGATTAAGAGGCCAGAACTTGATGCTCAGTTAGTGGGTGCAAGTGTTGCAAGACAAATTGAGAATCGTATCTCTTACCGTCGTGCAATTAAGATGGCTATCGCGGCTGCTATGAGAATGAACGCCGAAGGGATCAAAATTGAGATCTCCGGTCGTCTAAACGGTGCTGAAATGGCACGTTCAGAATCATACAAAGATGGTAGAATACCTTTGTCAACTTTTAGGGCTGATATTGATTATGCTTTAGTTGAAGCTCACACTACTTATGGTAGACTGGGAGTAAAAGTATGGATCATGAAAGGTGAGGTATACGGAAAAAGAGAGCTTTCGCCTCTAGTTGGCCTTGCTAAGAACCAAGGTAAGAAATCCGGTGCCGGGCGTGGAAACAAATCCCGTCGTAGAAAGTAATTTTTTAAAGTAAAGAAAAATGTTACAACCTAAAAGAACAAAATACCGTAAGCAACAAAAAGGACGTATGAAAGGAATGTCTCAAAGAGGACATAGACTTTCTAACGGAACTTTCGGAATCAAATCTATGGATTCCAGCTTCGTTACCGCACGCCAGATTGAAGCAGCGCGTATTGCCGCTACCCGTTATATGAAAAGAGAAGGATCTATCTGGATCAAGATTTTCCCAGATAAGCCTATCACTAAGAAACCTCTTGAGGTTCGTATGGGTAAAGGTAAAGGTGCCGTGGAATATTGGGCAGCCGTAGTAAAACCAGGAAGAATTATGTTTGAAATTGGTGGTGTACCAATGGATGTTGCTAAAGAGGCGCTTCGCCTTGCAGCACAGAAACTTCCTGTGAGAACCAAATTTGTTGTAGCGAGAGATTATCAAGAATAATTTTTGAATTATGAAACAATCAGAAGTAAAAGAATTGTCTGTTGCAGAATTGCAAGAAGAGCTTGATAAGTCTCGAAAAGCTTATTCAGATTTAAAAATGGCTCACGCTGTTTCGCCTCTTGAAAACCCAATCCAGTTAAGAGCTGTGAGAAGGAATATCGCAAGACTGGCTACAGAGTTAACTAAAAGAGAACAACAATAATTGTTATTCTGCTGAAAGATGGAAAAAAGAAATTTAAGAAAAGAGCGTATAGGTGTCGTTACAAGTAACAAAATGCAGAAATCTATCGTGGTTTCTGAGGTGAAAAAAGTAAAACACCCTATGTATGGAAAATTCGTTTTAAAGACGAAAAAATACGTAGCGCATGACGAAAATAACGACTGCAACGAAGGAGATACTGTAAAGATCATGGAAACAAGGCCTTTGAGTAAATCCAAGTGTTGGAGATTAGTAGAAATAATTGAAAGAGCGAAGTAATCATGGTACAACAAGAATCCAGACTAAAAGTAGCAGATAACACCGGGGCCAAGGAAGTTTTGGCTATCCGAGTGTTGGGAGGTACAAAGAAAAGGTATGCATCTGTTGGTGATAAGATCGTTGTGAGTGTGAAAGAAGCCACTCCAAACGGGAACATCAAAAAAGGTGCAGTATCAACAGCTGTTGTTGTTCGTACCACCAAAGAAGTGCGTAGACCTGACGGTTCATATATCCGTTTTGACGACAATGCATGTGTTCTTCTTAACCCACAGGGTGAGATGAGAGGAACTCGTGTATTCGGGCCTGTAGCACGTGAACTTCGTGATAAGCAATTCATGAAAATTGTATCATTGGCACCTGAAGTGCTTTAATACATTAAGAAAATGACAAAGCTTAAAATCAAATCAGGAGATACTGTTCGTGTAATTGCCGGTGACCATAAAGGTCAGGAAGGTAAAATTCAGAAGGTATTTCTTGACAAAAATAAAGCCATCGTGGAAGGGGTTAATATGATCTCTAAACATGAGAAGCCTAGTGCTTCTAATCCACAGGGTGGAATAAAAGAGAAGGAAGCTCCTATCCATATCTCTAACCTGGCGCTTATCGATAAGAGCGGTAAAACAACCAGAGTTGGATACAAAGAAGAGGATGGGAAGAAAGTGAGATTTTCTAAAAAATCTAATGAAGTAATTTAGTTATGGCATACGTACCAAGACTTAGACAGGAATATGATGAGCGCGTGAAGACTGCGCTTACCGAAGAATTCAGCTACTCCAACGTAATGGAGGTGCCAAAACTTGAGAAAATCGTCATCAGCCGTGGTGTTGGTGGTGCGGTAGCCGATAAAAAGCTTATCGATCATGCTGTTGATGAACTAACAGCTATCAGTGGTCAAAAAGCAGTTGCTACTATTTCCAAGAAAGACGTTGCATCGTTTAAGCTTCGTAAAGGAATGCCAATTGGTGCTAAAGTTACTTTACGAGGATATAAGATGTATGAATTCTTAGATAGATTGATAACTACCGCTTTACCGCGTGTACGTGATTTTAACGGAATCAAATCTAACGGATTTGACGGTAGAGGTAACTATAACCTTGGGGTGACTGAGCAGATCATCTTCCCTGAGATCGATATTGATGCAGTGAACAGAATCGCTGGTATGGATATCACTTTCGTTACTACTGCTGATACCGATAAAGAAGCTAAAGCGTTGTTAACTGAACTAGGATTACCTTTTAAAAAGAATTAATTATGGCTAAAGAATCAATGAAAGCCCGTGAGGTAAAGAGACAAAAACTGGTAAAGAAGTACGCCAAGAAGCGTCAGGAGCTTAAAGAAGCTGGTGACTGGGAGGCCCTTCAAAAATTGCCAAAAAACTCTTCTCCTGTACGTTTACACAACCGTTGTAAACTTACCGGAAGACCTAAAGGCTATATGAGACAATTTGGAGTATCTCGTGTAATGTTCAGAGAGATGGCCAATAAAGGGTTGATTCCAGGAGTTAAGAAAGCTAGCTGGTAAAATTATGAACTGGATGAAGGTTCTCCCGATCTGTTTCGGGATGAAAACCACATCCGCAAATTGATATAAATGAATACAGATCCTATTGCAGATTATCTAACAAGAATCAGGAACGCTAACGCGGCGAATCACCGTGTAGTTGAAATTCCTGCTTCCAATGTTAAGAAAGAGATCACTAAGATATTATTCGATCAGGGATACATTCTTAGTTACAAGTTTGATGACAGTACCGCTCAGGGAACCATCAAAATCGCTCTTAAGTATGATAAATTAACTAAAGAGCCGGTAATAAAGAAAATCCAGAGAATAAGTAAACCTGGTCTACGTAAATATGCCGGATCCAGCGAGATTCCAAGAATTCTTAACGGATTAGGTGTTGCTATCGTTTCTACTTCTCACGGAGTTATGACAGGTAAGCAGGCCAAGGCTGAGAATGTTGGTGGTGAGGTACTTTGTTACGTATACTAATACTTAAAAGACTAAAGAAATGTCAAGAATAGGTAAAAGCCCGGTTACAATTCCAGACGGCGTAACAGTAGATTACAAAGATGGTGTTGTAACGGTAAAAGGAAAACTTGGAGAACTTAAGCAGGAAGTTAGGGATATCGATATTAAGATCGAAGATAACGTGATTTCCTTCGAGCGTTCTTCAGAGAAGAGTGACCAGAAAGCTAAACATGGTCTTTACCGTGCTTTAGTAAACAATATGATTGAAGGAGTTACAAACGGATTCACAAAACAACTTGAATTGGTTGGAGTTGGATACCGTGCCAGCAACCAGGGGAATAAACTGGATCTTGCTGTTGGATATTCTCATAATATTGTAATAGATTTGGCTCCTGAAATTAAAGTGGAGACTGTCTCAGAAAAAGGTAAGAATCCTGTTGTGAAACTTACTTCTCATGATAAACAGCTTGTAGGACAGGTTGCTGCCAAGATTCGTTCTTTCAGAAAGCCTGAGCCTTACAAAGGAAAAGGTATCAAGTTCGTTGGAGAACAGTTGAGAAGAAAAGCAGGTAAATCAGCTTAATAAAGTATAGTTATGGCAGTGTCAAAACAAGATAGAAGAAATAAAATCAGAAGACGTATCCGTAAGGATATCGTTGGAACTGAAAGTCGTCCTAGATTATCTGTTTTTAGAAGTAATAAAGAGATCTATGCTCAGATCATCGATGATGTGGAAGGGAAAACCTTAGCATCAGCTTCTTCGAGAGATAAGGATATCGCGGCTGCTTCTAAAGATAAGAAAGAGCAGGCTGTACTGGTTGGAAAAGCCATTGCAGAAAAGGCGAAGAAAGCCGGAATAGATACTATTTCTTTTGACAGGGGTGGTTATCTGTATCACGGAAGAGTTAAATCATTAGCAGAAGGTGCTCGCGAAGGAGGACTAAAATTCTAGAAAATATGTATCAAGACTATAAAAACGTAGAACATGTAAAGCCGGGAGGTCTGGAATTGAAAGACCGTCTGGTTGGAGTACAACGTGTTACTAAGGTTACAAAAGGAGGTAGAGCCTTTGGATTCTCTGCTATCGTAGTAGTGGGAGATGAAAACGGAGTTGTTGGTCACGGACTTGGAAAATCCAAGGAAGTTGCTGATGCGATCTCCAAGGCTGTAGAAGATGCTAAGAAGAATCTGGTAAGAATTCCTTTGCATAAAGGAACTTTACCACACGAGCAAAAAGGTAAGTATGGTGGAGCAAGAGTAATGCTTCTTCCAGCAGCTGCCGGTACCGGGATTATCGCCGGTGGAGCGATTCGTGCGGTATTGGAATCTGTGGGAGTACATGATGTACTTTCTAAGAACCAGGGATCTTCTAACCCTCACAATGTTGTAAAAGCAACCTTTGATGCTCTATTACAATTAAGAAGTGCCGAAACTGTTGCAAAACAAAGAGGTGTTTCATTGGAAAAGGTTTTTAAAGGATAAATCAAGGAATAAGATGGGAAAGATAAAAGTCACAAAAGTAAGAAGTGCCATCAACCGCACTAAGAATCAAAAACTTATTCTGGAGTCTTTAGGGCTTAAAAGAATAGGGCAGACGGTTGAGCATGATGATACGCCAAACATCCTTGGTATGGTAAATAAAGTTAATCACTTGGTTTCTGTAGAAGAAACAAAATAATAGTCTCTCATGGATTTAAGTAACTTAAAACCTGCAGAAGGTTCAGTTAAGAAAAATAGCAAGCGTAT
>JAWWBH010000074.1:0-11813 GCA_033721075.1 Christiangramia sp. | reverse complement strand
GGTATATGTGTTCTCTACTTCTAAAAGCATTGGCTATACTACCTCAAGTAACCTTGAGCAAACTAAACAAGAATCGGGGTTGGATACGGGAGATGTTATCCCAGTTTTAAATGTTGAGCCTAAAAGCATTACCACATTAGTTATATGGCTATAAATCGTATAGAGTTATGAAAAATTTTTTCTTGTTAATTCTGATTTTTGCAGTTTCAGAACAATCGGTTGGCCAATTTTCACAGAAGGAAAGAGATAGTATTTATCAGCTTAGTGTCCAGGATCATAATCTAATGATGGATAAGTTAAATATTGAAAAGTTAAGATCGGGACCTTCCGGTAACCCGAGCGATCCTAATGCGGCGAATACAAATGAATCACTTGTGGAAAAGAATCTGGAATTGCCTGATCCATTGATTTTTAATAATGGAGTGGAGGTGACAAATGAAGAAGAATGGTTAAGAAGAAGAAATGAAATATTGGATGATTTTAACCAGGAGGTTTATGGCCAAATTCCTGGAAATATTCCTGCGGTAACCTGGAGAACCATAAGTGAAAAGGATTCTGTGATTAGTAATCATCCTGTAATTGTAAAAGAAATGATGGGTGAGGTTGATAATTCGATCTTTCCTGAAATTGAAGTTAATATCGATATGACCGTAATTCTCCCCAAAAATGTAGAAGGAGAAGTGCCTCTTATCCTAAACTTTGACTGGATATGGCCATCTAGGGAAAAATCCACAAAGAGTTGGGAGGAAGAGCTTCTAAATAAAAAATGGGGATATGCGAGCTTGATTCCAACCAGCTACCAGGCAGATAACGGGGCTGGTCTTCGAAAGGGGATTATTGGTCTTGTAAATAAGGGAAAACCTAGACAGAAAAATGATTGGGGAGCTTTACGAGCTTGGGCTTGGGGAGCTAGCCGGGCTATGGATTACTTTGTGAAGAGTGAAAAGATAGATGAGGAGAGGGTAGCTATTCAGGGTCTTTCACGTTATGGAAAAGCAGCTTTGGTAACTTTGGCATATGATCAGCGTTTCACAATAGGTTTTATCGGTTCATCAGGAGCCGGTGGCGCTAAATTGTTGAGAAGGAATTTTGGGGAACAAATAGAAAACCTGGCATCAGCTTCCGAATACCATTGGTTTGCTCCCAACTTTATAAAATATGCTGGACCCCTAACCGTAAAAGACCTGCCTGTAGATGCTCATGAATTAATAGCTTTGGTTGCACCAAGACCTGTATTCATTAGCACAGGAAATCCTTCTGTGGAAGGTGGATGGGTGGATGCCAGAGGCATGTTCCTTGGGGCCTTATACGCAGAACCTGTTTACAGGCTTTTGGGTCATGAGGGAATGGGAGTTTATAAAAATCCCGGTGTTGGAAAATATTTAGGTGAAGGTGATATTGGTTTTCGTTCGCATGAAAAGGGGCATACCGTTGAGCCCAATTGGTCCTATTTTATCCAATTTGCTGAGAAGTATTTTTAAAATGACCTAAAAAAACTATAACTAAAGATTTTATAAAGGTGTAGAATTCAGCGAAAATGAAATTCTTTTATTAAATTACGCAATCGATTGTTTAAAATGTAATTTTTATGAGTCCTTTGATCCGTAGGTAATGTATTCGACTAAAAAAGCAATTACTTTTAAAATATAATGATGAAAAATTTACGATTCCTTCTAATGGTGCTACCAACCTTGCTCTTTTCACAAATAAAGGTAAGCGAACATTTAAGTAATCCTAAACAACAGTTTGCAATTGTTGATAATATTTCTACTGCACAAATCCTATACGATAGTTCGGACGAAGAATTGATCGGGAGGTCTGCGGCGTTTCTTGCGGATGATATCGAGAAGGTGACAGGTAGAAAACCAGAAATTTTATCCTCCAGGGAAGAGACAAAAAATAATCTTATTCTTATTGGAACGGCTGAAAACAGCATTCTGATGGAGGAATTAATTGAAACAGGGAAATTAGATGTGGATGAAATTCGTGGGGAATGGGAGCGTTTCATAATAAAAACCGTAGAAAATCCTTATCCCGGCGTGGATCAGGCATTGGTAATTGTAGGTAGCGACAAACGTGGAGCGGCATATGGCGTTTTTACCCTGTCTAAAGAAATAGGGGTGTCACCCTGGTATTGGTGGGCCGATTCACCTGTTTCTAAAAAAGATCGATTGTTTATTGATAAAGGAAGATACGTTTCAGATGCCCCTTCAGTAAAATACCGGGGAATCTTCATTAATGACGAGGCTCCAGCCTTGAGCAATTGGGCAAAAGAAAAGTTTGGTGGATTTAATCATCAGTTCTATGAAAAGGTTTTTGAACTTATTCTGCGTAACAAAGGAAATTACCTGTGGCCTGCAATGTGGCGGCCTAGTGTTTTTGCAACGGATGATCCCGAGAACTTACGGCTTGCAGATGAATATGGCATAGTAATATCCACAACTCATCATGAACCAATGATGCGTTATCATGAGGAATGGAGCCGATATAACGGGGGTGAGTGGAACTATCAAACCAATAAAGAAAAACTTCAGGAATTTTGGCGTGGTGGTATTGAGCGAATGGGGGATTATGAAAGTGTGGTTACCTTAGGAATGCGTGGTGATGGTGATGAGGCGATGGGTGAGGGTACAGCCGTGGATCTTTTAAAAACAATTATTGCTGATCAGCGTGATATTATTGAAGATGTTACTGAAAAACCTGCTGAAGAAACACCCCAGGTGTGGGCACTTTATAAGGAAGTTCAGGACTACTATGATAAGGGAATGCGGGTCGATGATGATATATTGATTCTGTTTACTGATGATAATTGGGGAAATGTGCGCATTCTACCCAAAAAAGAAGATATGGATCATAAAGGAGGGTACGGGATGTATTATCATTTTGATTTTGTTGGGGGACCCGTCTCATATAAATATCTGAATGTTACTCAAATTGAGCGGGTTTGGGAGCAAATGAAACTGACCTATGAATGGGGCGTGGATGAACTTTGGATAGTGAACGTTGGCGATATTAAACCAATGGAGTTACCCATTAGTTTTTTCCTGGATTTTGCCTGGGATGCTGATATGGAGGCCACTGATCTACCCGATTACTACAGGGACTGGGCTGCCCAGCAATTTGGGGAGGAATATGCTCAGGAAATTGCGGAAATAATAGCCAAATACACTAAATATAGTGCACGCCGCACTCCTGAAATGTTAAAGCCGGACACTTACAGTCTGGTGAATTATAGGGAGGCAGACAGGATCATAGAAGAATATGATCAATTACTTCACAGAAGCAGAGGGATATATGAGAAATTACCCGATAGTCACAAGCCGGCATTTTATCAATTGGTTCTTTATCCAGTTGAGATAAGCAGCAATTTAAATGAAATGTATGTGGCCGCAGCTAAGAATGAATTATATGCTCGTCAAAACAGGGCTTCAACAAATCTTTATGCTGATAAAGTGAAGGAAAAATTCTTTAAAGATGAGCAACTTACAAAATACTATCATGATACCCTGGCTGATGGTAAGTGGAACCATATGATGGCTCAAACTCACATTGGATATACTAGCTGGAATGAACCTCCTGTGAATAGAATGCCGGAAATAACCTATATCCAAACTCCCACTTCTCCTGGTATCGGATATGTAATTGAAGATGGAGTATCATCTGCCCGCTGGTCACGTGGCGGATTATATAGCCGCAGCTTTTCTCCCTTTGATCCCATAAATGATCAGGAGAAATTCGTGGAAATCTTTAACCGGGGTCAGCAAGAGCTGAATTACACTATAGAACCAAAAAATGACTGGATAAAGGTTAACTCCAGGCAAGGTACTGTTCAATACGAAGAAAAAGTATTAGTAAGTATAGATTGGAGTAAGGTGCCATCAGACACAAAGGTGGGTGAGATTGTGTTAAAAGGTGCAGGTGAGGAGTTCACTGTGGAGGTTCCTCTACGACAGGATCTGCCAAAAATTGCATCTGGTTTTGTGGAAAATAATGGAGTGGTATCCATTGAAGCCGCCAATTATTCAAAAAAGGTTGATTCAGAAGGAATCAGTTGGACTGTGATCCCGAATATGGGACGTACCGGTTCTTCTGTCATTGTGGAGCCAGTAAATGCTGAAAGGCAAGAGCAAGGCGAAGGTACACCACGATTGGAATATGAATTTACCGTATTTGATGAAGGAGAGTTAAAAATTGATACTTATGTTTCTCCTACCCTTAATTTTAAAAAAAATGAAGGATTGAAATACGCTATTGCGATTGATGATGAAGAGCCTCAAATAATCAATATTCATGATGGGGATACAATACCGGATTGGGAATATCCAGACTGGTGGAATAAATCTGTAACCGACCATATTCGAATAAAACAATCCGTCCATGATTCAATCCAGCCAGGAAAGCATATTTTGAAAATATGGATGGTAGATCCAGGAGTTGTCTTTCAGAAGTTTGTCCTTGACGCAGGAGGATTGAAATCAAGCTATCTGGGGCCTCCGGAGAGTCTTTACTTAAACCCGTAAGATATAGAACCACTTACAGGTTTCTTGATTTCGTGAAGAATGATTTTTCTTAAACCGGAAAAATCAATGTATGTGTAAAGAGATTAGAGGTTTAGAAAAATGAACTCTCAGATTAAAAAGCGATGAGGTTATAAAAAAAAATTATATATTAGCGTAATAGTCATAAATACCATAAGTTGCTGAAAGGTAATGTGAATGGAAAAGCTCTTAAGTATTGAAATAAAGTGAAGGGGTATTAAGTCCAGAATCTATGTTGTCATCCTGATACAGATGCAAAAACATTAAAAAGAGGGAGATTTTTCCCAGGAATTTAAAATTCTGAACTCATTATAATTATTGATCCTGTAGCAATTAAATAGTAAAATTAAAATTAGAAAATATACAGAAATGAAATTTTTTATAGACACAGCAAATATTGATCAGATAAAGGAAGCCCAGGATTTGGGGGTTTTAGACGGCGTGACTACCAACCCTTCGCTTATGGCTAAGGAGGGAATCACCGGAAAGGATAATATACTCCAGCATTATCTGGATATATGTGAAATTGTAGATGGAGATGTTTCTGCAGAAGTGGTAGCCACAGATTTTGATGATATCGTTAGGGAAGGTAAGGAACTGGCCGAACTTCATTCTCAGATCGTGGTAAAAGTTCCGATGATCAGGGATGGAGTGAAAGCGATCAAATATTTTTCAGATAATAGTATACGTACCAATTGTACACTGGTATTTTCAGCTGGTCAGGCCTTATTGGCTGCCAAGGCAGGAGCTTCCTATGTTTCTCCCTTCCTAGGAAGACTGGATGATATATCTACCGATGGACTTCAGTTAATCGAAGAGATTCGTTTGATATATGATAATTACGGCTTTGAAACCGAAATCCTGGCTGCATCTATCAGACATACCATGCACGTGATCAACTGTGCAAAACTTGGAGCCGATGTGATGACGGGTCCCCTTTCATCGATAGAGGGCTTATTGAAACATCCACTTACTGATAGTGGCCTGGAAAAATTCCTTCAGGATGCTCAATCTTTTAACCTTTAGTTATGGATATAAAAGAACTTAGAAATTTTGCCACTCAAGTAAGACGAGATATTTTAAGGCAGGTACATAAAGTGAATTCTGGACATCCCGGGGGCTCACTAGGTTGTACTGAGTTTTTTACTGTACTGTACAAAGAGATACTGGAACATAATCCCGATTTTAAAATGGACGGAATTGGGGAAGATCTGTTTTTTCTTTCTAACGGGCATATCTCCCCGGTTTTCTATAGTGTGCTGGCACGCTCCGGTTATTTTCCGGTAGAAGAGTTGAATACTTTTAGACTTATAGATTCTAGGTTGCAGGGGCATCCCACTACCCATGAAGGTTTGCCTGGAGTTAGGATCGCTTCCGGCTCGTTGGGTCAGGGCTTGTCGGTTGCTTTGGGAGCCGCCCAGGCAAAAAAACTGAATAAAGATGAACACCTGATCTATAGCCTTCACGGTGACGGCGAACTTCAGGAAGGCCAGAACTGGGAAGCCATCATGTATGCAGCCGGCAATGGAGTGGATAATATAATTTCTACAATTGATTACAACGGGCAACAGATTGATGGAAGTACCGAGAATGTGCTCCCAATGGGAAATCTAAGAGCGAAATTTGAAGCATTTGGATGGGATGTGTTGGAAATCAAAGACGGTAATGATCTGCAACAGGTGGCCGATGGCCTAAAAGAAGCTAAATCCAGGACAAGAAAAGGAAAACCTGTGTGTGTATTGATGCACACTGTAATGGGCCATGGAGTGGATTTTATGATGCATACCCATGCCTGGCATGGAAAAGCGCCGAACGACGAACAATTGGAAAAAGCACTTGCTCAAAACCCAGAAACATTAGGAGATTATTAGTCATGGAAAAAATTGAAATAAAAAAATATACAGATACCGGTAAAATAGATACGCGTTCAGGTTTCGGAGACGGATTAACTGAACTGGGAAGAAGTAATCCCAATGTGGTGGCTCTTTGTGCCGACCTTATTGGATCCCTGAAAATGCAGGATTTTATTGATGAGAATCCCGAAAGGTTTTTCCAGGTGGGAATCGCCGAAGCTAATATGATGGGAATGGCTGCCGGACTTACCATCGGGGGCAAGATACCGTTTGCAGGTACTTTTGCCAATTTCGCTACAGGAAGGGTCTATGACCAGATCCGCCAGAGTATTGCATATTCAGGAAAAAACGTGAAAATATGTGCATCTCATTCCGGGGTTACTCTGGGGGAAGATGGTGCAACCCACCAAATTCTTGAAGATATAGGACTTATGAAAATGCTTCCGGGAATGACGGTGATCAATACCTGTGATTATAATCAGACCAAAGGGGCTACCATGGCCATCGCCGAACATGACGGACCGGTATATCTGCGATTTGGACGACCAAAGGTAGCTAATTTTACTCCTGAAGATCAGCAATTCGAGATTGGAAAAGCAGTTCTTCTACAGGAGGGGAGTGATGTAACTATTATCGCTACAGGACATCTTGTGTGGGAAGCTATACAGGCTGCTGGGAAGTTAGCTGAAAATGGTATTTCAGCCGAGGTAATAAATATTCACACCATCAAACCGCTGGATGAAGAAGCTATCCTTGGATCGGTTAAAAAAACGGGTTGTGTGGTAACTGCAGAAGAGCACAACTATCTTGGTGGACTCGGTGAAAGCGTTGCCAGAACCCTTTCTTTAAACTATCCGGCTCCTCAGGAATTTGTAGCAACTCAGGACACCTTTGGGGAAAGTGGAACTCCGGAACAGCTTTTCGCAAAATATGGTTTGAATGCTGAGGCGATCATAAAAGCAACTCAAAAAGTGATTGAACGAAAGAAGGAATAATTAATTAGTTGCTTCTTTGGGTAAGAGTAAAGTAGGTTTTAATTATAGGTTTTTTATGAATGGGGAAATAAATTTAAAAAAGCTTGCAGGATTATTGAATATTTCAATAAGTACCGTATCTAAATCTTTGAATAACAGTCCTGAAATTAGTGAAGAGACGAAAAAGCGAGTTATCGAATTAGCAGAGCTTCATAACTATATTCCCAATTCTTTTGCACAAAAATTAAAGACAAATAAATCTAAAACTATCGGTATAATAATTCCGGAAATTTCCCATCAATTTTTTACTCACGTTCTGGAAGGGGCGGTTTCCGAAGCAGGAAAAAAAGGATTTAATTTAACTATATGTATTAGTAATGAATCTCTGACAAAAGAGAAAACCATTATTGACGATCTGATGAGAAGCCATGTAGATGGCATAGCAATTTCGCTTTCAGAAGAGACTTATGAGAAAAATGAAATGAATCATTTAAAAGCTTTGTTGAGACGAAATATTCCGCTTGTACTTTTTGACAGAATTACCTCAAAGCTGGAATGTGATACCATTTCTATTAATGATTCTATGAATGCTGAATTGGCCACCTATGAACTTATAAAGAATAAAAGAAAAAAAATACTTTATCTATCTGGAATCCCTAATACATCTGTAAATGAAAAAAGAAAAGAGGGCTATATAAAAGCAATTCAAAAAAAACATGTACCCTGTATTTTAGAGGTTAATTATGACAATTTTCCGGAAAATGAAATTTTGAATTTCCTTAAACTTAATAAGGTAGATGCCATTCTGGCCTCAGATGAACTAACTGCGATACAAACTCTAAGAGTATGCAAAATTAACGGATATCTTATACCCCAAGACCTTTCAGTAATTGGTTTTTCTGTGGGAAATCTCGGCAAACATTACCTGCCTTCGTTAAGCGCTATAGACCAAAGAGGGGGAGAACAGGGAAAATGTGCTATAGGGATGCTGGTAGACAGAATTGAAAATAACTTCGATTCTGAACCGCTGGATATTCAAATTGACGCGAACATAATTCATAGAGAATCAACTTTAAATGCTTCAAAAATCTGCCAGGTATTAACTTAAAACGAGAATGAAAAATGAAATATATCAGAAATAATAGATGGTTAGGAATTGGGATATTATTTATCTCCATTTTACTGATTGGGATGAATACTCCATCACCTATGAGTTTTTTTGAAAAGGAATTAACTTTAAAGGAAGCTCTTGAAGGAAAATTCTACATTGGCACCGCGTTAAATACCTGGCAGATTAGTGGTCGGAATCAGCACGAGATAGAGGTTGTAAAAAACCACTTCAATTCCATAGTAGCTGAAAATATTATGAAAAGTGGTAGAATCCAGCCGGAACAGGGAAAGTTTGAATTTGATCTGGCGGATAAATTCGTCGATTTTGGAGAAAAGAACAATATGCATATCCACGGTCATACATTGATTTGGCATTCCCAGACACCAAAATGGTTTTTTACCGATGAAGAAGGTAATGAAGTTTCCAAGGAGGAACTTAGCCGCCGCATGAAAACCCATATTGAAACTTTGGTAGGCCGTTATAAGGGCAGAGTTGACAGCTGGGATGTGGTTAATGAAGCGATTGAAGATGATGGTAGTTTCCGGGAAAGTAAATTTTACCAAATTCTAGGAAAGGATTTTATAAAACTGGCCTTTCAGTTTGCTCATCAGGCAGATCCGGATGCTAAACTTTATTATAATGACTACTCTATGTCTAAACCTGGCAAAAGGCAGGGAGTTGTACAGATGGTTAAAGAACTGAAAAAAGAAGGTATTCATATTGATGGAATAGGAATGCAGGGTCATATTGGTATGTCCCATCCTGAATTTTCAGAAATGGAAAAAAGTATTGAGGCTTTTGCCGCCTTGGGAGAGGTTTCTATAAGTGAGTTGGACCTGAGTGTTTTACCTTCTCCCTGGGGCGAAGCAGGAGCAGAGATATCCCAAAATTTCAATTATGAAGATAAGATGAATCCTTTTCCTGAGGGATTGCCTGAGGAAGTAAGTACTCAATTCACAAACCGATACTTGGATTTCTTCAAGCTATTCCTGAAGCACCATGATAAAATTGAGCGTGTAACCTTATGGGGAGTGAACGATGGAAATTCCTGGAAAAATAACTGGCCGGTAAGAGGGAGAACAGATTATCCATTGCTTTTTGATAGGAAAAATCAACCCAAACCTATAGTAGATTCAATCATTCAGTATGCAGAAAATAATTAGATGGATCTCTGGCTATGATTTTTTCTACAGGTTTTAGCAGGCTTAAGTGATACTTTTATAGCAGAAGGTTCTGGAAAATCGAGTATTGTTTGCGAGGTGAACTGGCATATCCATTTGTTTGCTAAGTCAGTTGGAAATAGAAAAAATATAAATTTTCAGGTTAGTGAAATGAATATCATTTCAAATTTAAACTCCAGGCCAGACCTGTCAGTAGTTTTTTAATAGAAAAAGTCTACATAGAATTTAAGTTTTCGAAGAAAGAAAAGGGATAGGAAAAGAATTTCATCGCTTCCTCAAATCAGGAATAGGAATCCAGTCTTTCGGATTTTTTTCTAACGTTATAATTAATAAAGGATATCGTAAATTTTTTTAGGAGAAACTTAGAAATTAATAAAGTTGGATTGAAGCTCAGGAGGCAGGCAGGCTAAATGGCTTTGTTCGGTGGGAAAATAAATAGAATTAAATTTTTAGAATATGCAGATAAAAAGGTTTACTATAACATTATTATTTCTTTCAGGTTGTTTTCTTAAAATATATTCTCAGGGTAACCCCATGAAACTATGGTATGATGAACCCGCTGAGATTTGGGAAGAGGCACTACCTATTGGCAACGGTCGCCTTGGAGCAATGATTTTTGGCAAAACCGAAAGTGAAACCATCCAGTTAAATGAAGAAACAGTTTGGGCCGGTGAACCGGGTAATAATGTGGTGGCACTAAGTCCAGAGCATTTACTGGAAATTCGCCAGGCTATTTTTAACAAAAAATATAAGGAAGCCGAAGAATTGGCAAATAACTATTTGTCCAAGAAGGACAATAATAATGGGATGAGCTATCAAACCGTTGGAGAATTGGTTCTTAATTTTCCGAATTCTGATAATGCTAAAAATTATCACCGGGAGCTCGATATTTCTAATGCTGTTAGCACAGTTTCTTATACCATTGGTGATGTTAATTATAAACGCCGAGCCATTGCCTCTTTACGAGAAGATGTGATTATGGTAGAACTTACCGCCAGTGAACCAGGCAGTATTTCTTTTGAAATGGGCTTGCAAAGTCCGCAGAAAAAGCAGGATATTCAAATTAAAGATAATTCAATTTGGCTTTCAGGAACCACAGGAAATCTTGAAAATAAAACCGGAAAAGTAAAGTTTCTCACTATTGCGAAGCCAAAGATCGAAGGTGGAGAAATAGAATCTACGGCCAGGAAACTTAAAATTAGGAATGCTAACCGTGTATTGATCTATATCTCTATTGCCAGCAATTTTAAAAATTACAAAGAGCTTTCTGTCGATCCCGAAAAGAAAGCCACTAAATTATTGAATTCAGCTTATAAAAAAGATTTTGAAAGTTCGCTGAAGGAACACATTGGTGAATATCAGAGGTATTTCAACAGAGTCAGTTTAGATTTGGGAACTTCAGAAGCAATTCAGAAAACAACAGATGTCCGCTTAAAAGAGTTTAATGAAAATGAAGATCCGCAACTGGTAGCTTTATATTTTCAGTTTGGACGCTATCTATTAATTTCCAGTTCGATGCCTGGCACTCAACCGGCAAATCTCCAGGGTATTTGGAATAAAGATCTCCTTGCTCCCTGGGACAGCAAATACACGGTGAATATTAATACTGAAATGAATTACTGGCCGGCTGAGGTAACCAATCTTACTGAAATGCATGAACCGCTGTTCAGTTTGCTTGAGGATATTTCTAAAACCGGGAAGGAATCTGCACAGAAAATGTATCATGCTCGTGGCTGGAATATTCATCATAATACTGATATCTGGCGGATTTCCGGGGTGGTGGATGCCCCGTTTTATGGCCTTTGGCCTCACGGCGGCGGGTGGTTGAGTCAGCATCTCTGGCAGCATTATTTATACACCGGTGACATCGAATTCTTGAAGAAAGTATATCCTATTCTAAAAGGTGCTGCGCTTTTTTATAAGGATGTACTTCAGGAAGAACCTGAAAATCAGTGGATGGTAGTAAATCCATCGAATTCCCCTGAAAACGGGCATCCGGGAGGTACAAGCCTGGCAGCGGGAACCACTATGGGAAATCAGATCGTACACGATGTTTTTTCTAATATCGTGGAAGCTTCTTCCGTTTTGGAGGAAGACCATAAATTAATGGACAGCATTAAAAAAATAATTCCGAAACTCGCTCCAATGCAAATTGG
>JAWWBH010000073.1:0-11822 GCA_033721075.1 Christiangramia sp. | reverse complement strand
GAGAATGTGCGTGTTCTTGCGGTAAAAGCCATGCACCGTAGGAAGGTGAAAGGTGGAATAATGGGGAATTCCAAGACCGGAAGCATTGTTTATATACAGCCTGAAGCCACCTATCAGTTTACGCGGGAACTTAATAACCTGGAATATGAAGAGAAGGAAGAGATAAAGAGGATTTTAAAGGAATTAACCGAATTTGCACGGTCATTCAGGGAGACCTTGATCGAATACCAGGAACTGCTTAGCGATCTAGACGTAATCGCCGCTAAATCAAAATATGCCGAAAAAATAAACGCTGTCCTTCCAAAGATCAGCAAGGAGAGGGAAATCCAGTTAAAAGAAGCCTATCACCCACTACTTTACCTGAACAATAAGAAAAAGGGAGAAAAGACCTTTCCGCAAAGCATCGAATTGGCTCCGGATAATCGCATCATAGTAATTTCAGGACCCAACGCCGGGGGTAAAAGTATCACCCTTAAAACTGTTGGTTTGTTACAGGTAATGCTTCAAAGCGGGATGCTTATCCCGGTCCATGAATACAGCAGGGTGTGTCTTTTTAAAAAGGTGCTTACCGACATTGGCGACAATCAGTCCATAGAAAATCACTTGAGCACCTATAGCTACAGGCTAAAGAATATGAATTATTTCCTCAGAAAATGTGATGATAAAACCCTTTTCCTTATTGATGAATTTGGAACCGGTAGTGATCCTGAACTTGGAGGGGCTCTGGCAGAAACTTTTCTGGAGGTATTTTATGAAAAAGGTTCCTACGGAATTCTGACAACCCATTACGCCAATCTTAAAAAACTGGCAAATGAGCTGCCCGATATGAGCAATGCTAATATGATGTTTGATAACAGGACTCTTGAACCGGTATACAAATTACAGGTTGGAGAAGCCGGTAGTTCCTTTACTTTTGAAGTGGCTCAGAAAAACGGGATCCCATACAGCCTGATAAATAGATCAAAAAAGAAAGTAGAAAGAGGGAAGATAAGGTTTGACCGAAGTATCGCTAAGCTTCAGAAAGAAAGATCAGAATTAAGAAAAACTACCGATTCTTTAAAGACCAAAGAAGAAAAAGCCGCTGCCCAAAAGGAAAAACTGGAAGAGATCAATGCGAAGATCCAGCAAAAACTGGAGAGTTATCAGGAGCTTTATGATACCAATCAAAGGCTTATCTATCTTGGACAGAAAGTGAACGATCTAAGTGAAAAATATTTCAATGATAAGCGAAAACGCGATCTTATCGGTGAGTTTCTGAAAATGGTTGAAATAGAGAACTCTAAAAGAAAGAAGGAAGATAAGAAGAAAGAAAAGGAGAGAAAAGCGAAAGAGCGCCAGGTAAAACAGGAAGTTCAGAAGAAGATCCAGCCTATAAGGCAAAAGAAAAAGGAAAAAAAGAAGAAAGAAGAAGAAATTAAAAAGCAGGAGGCTAACAAGCCCAAAGCAAAATTAAAGGTTGGCGACAGGGTAAGACTGGAAGACGGAAAGGCCGTAGGATCCATAGATAGCATTGAAAAAGGCAAGGCTATCGTCAATTACGGAATGTTTACTACTTCTGTTGGTCTGGAACAACTTGAACTTGTACAGGCTGCAAAAAAATAGCGATATGGAGAAGTTACTTGAAAAGAAGAAAATTGTGCTGTTTGATGGGGTATGTAACCTTTGTGAGGGTGCCATTCAATTTATTATCAAGCATGATAAAAAGGATGTTTTCAGGTTTGCTTCATTACAAAGCGAAATTGGGAAAAAACTGGTTTCAGAACGCGGACTGGATCCTGATGAGATAGATTCTATCATGCTTATAGTACCCGGAGTCGCATATTATCGCAAATCCACTGCGGCATTGGAAATTTCAAGAGATCTTTCGGGTGGATATTCCTTACTTAAGAATTTTCTTGGACTACCAGAAGGTTTCAGAGACCTGGTTTATGATCTTATAGCAAACAAACGTTATAAATGGTTCGGGAAAAAGGATGAATGCATGATCCCCACTCCCGAACTCAAAGCTAAATTTCTGGATTAGACTTTTTCAGTTTCTGAAATAGTTTCTGCTTCCGGGTGATAGTCATCATCCCACTCCTTAACATTTGGAGGTCCCATCATGTCTACCGACTTGGCAACCATAAGGGACACAGCAGCATCTCCTGTCACATTAACCGTAGTTCTACACATATCCAAAGGCCTGTCCACGGCAAAGATCAGTGCAAGTCCTGCTTCAGGAATTCCGGCCTGAGCAAGTACGATCACGAGCATTACCATTCCCGCACCAGGAACGGCGGCTGATCCAATAGAAGCAAGTGTCGCGGTCATAATGATCCCCAGCTGAGCTCCTATTGTAAGATCCATACCAAAGGCCTGAGCTATGAAAACGGCTGCAACTGCCTGGTAAAGACTTGTTCCGTCCATATTGATAGTAGCTCCAATAGGCAATACAAAGCTGGTAACTTCTTTATGAACACCCATATGCTCCTCTACCCTTTCCATAGTCACCGGAAGGGTTGCGGCACTGGAACTGGTTGAAAAAGCAAGTAATTGTGCTGGGGCGATCCCGTTGATAAAGAACGAGGGTTTGTTTTTAGTGAATACCCAAACCAATAGAATATAAACTCCAATCATAAGAGCCAGCCCTATTAAAACCGTGAGTGCATACATTGCCAGGGCAGCGAAAAGATCGGTGCTGGGTGATTCCACCACGAGCGCGGCAAGAAGAGCAAAAACACCATAAGGTGCTGTAAGCATAATGAGATCAATCAGTTTCAATATCACCTCATTGAAGCCATCAAAGAAATCCTTGACAGGTTTTGCGGTCTTTTCGGGGATCAGGATAAGTCCAAGGCCAAAGAATATGGCAAAGAAGATTACCTGAAGCATATTCCCATTATCACTTGCAGCTCCAAAAATATTACTTGGAACCAGGTCTTCCAGGGCCTGCAAAGGTCCGGCATCTTTTTGCTTCTGTGCATCTGAGATCCTTACCGAAGCATCCCCTTCGTAACTCGCAATAAGATCACTACGGGTTTCTTCTGAAATCGTTCTTCCTGGCCCTATAATATTCACCAGTACCAGCCCAATGGAAACGGCTATAACGGTAGTGACAATGTAGGTTGCAATAGTTCGCGTTCCCATTTTGGAAAGCTTTGAAATATCCTTAAGATCAGAAATACCTTTGATAAGTGAGGCCAGGATAAGTGGCACTGCAATAAGTTTTAAAGCATTTATAAAGATGTTACCAAAAGGTTTGATCCAGTCTCCGACAAATTCCGCTCCCCAGCTAAAATTGGTCATAATAAGCGCAAAGATCACCCCGGCAAGCATTCCTACTAAAATCTGCCAGTGCAGTGCAAGTTTCTTCATGTTATAGAATTTCTAAGATTAGATTTTCGATGATTTATTCTGAAGGAAATAATCGGCGAGCACAAGGGCTGCCATTGACTCCACTATGGGAACCGCTCTGGGAACCACACAGGGATCATGACGTCCTTTCCCCTGCATTTCCACCTCTTCTCCTTTTGAATTTATAGTGTTCTGTTTTTGCATTAATGTTGCCACCGGCTTAAAGGCAACTTTGAAATAAATATCCATTCCATTGGAAATTCCTCCCTGGATACCTCCGCTCAGGTTGGTCTTAGTAGAACCATCTTTATTGAACATATCGTTATGTTCGCTTCCTCTCATTTTGGTGCCTTCAAAACCGCTGCCGTATTCAAAACCTTTAACCGCGTTAATGGATAGCATAGCCTTACCCAGTTCAGCGTGTAACTTTTCAAATACAGGCTCGCCAAGTCCTTTTGGAACATTTTTAATCACACATTGCACCGTTCCTCCTACCGTATCACCATCAGCCCTAATTTCCTTGATGTAAGCTTCCATCTCGGCCGCCATCTTTGGATCGGGACAACGAACCGGATTTTTTTCAATTTCTGAAAAATCCAGATCCTGAATATCCTTGTTCAGTTCAAGTTTTCCTACTGAAGATACATAGGCGGTGATCTCAATATTCTTAAGCACCTGTTTTGCGATACTTCCGGCTACTACCCTGCAGGCTGTTTCCCTGGCAGAAGATCTACCACCTCCACGATAATCCCTAACACCATATTTCTCATCATAGGTATAATCAGCATGGGAAGGTCTGTAAGTATCCTTTATATGTGAATAATCCTTGGATTTCTGGTTGGCGTTCTTTATGATAAAACCAATTGGTGTACCGGTTGATCTTCCTTCAAAGATTCCCGAAAGAAACTCCACCGTGTCTGGCTCCTTTCGCTGTGTGACGATCGCCGACTGGCCTGGACGTCTTCTATCCAGATCGTTCTGAACGCTTTTTACATCTATCTCAAGACCGGCTGGACACCCGTCTATTACACCTCCAATTGCCACACCATGTGACTCGCCGAAGGTGGTTAGTTTAAATAATTTACCAATGGAATTTCCAGGCATTAGCAGCTTTTTCAACAAATGTAATTTTTTAAGAACATATTTGAAAATGGAAATCCATTTAATATAAGCATAAGATGGACTTCACATCTTAGCATGCAAAGTTCTACTCATAATTAAATCCTCTTAATCAGGAAAGGTCTCTTCTTAAAAAATACAGTCTAATAACCAGGAAAATGAATTTATGAAAGAATTGAAATTCTTTATTAGCAGGAGGGTTAACTATTTTTCTTATGTTCTTCCAGGATCTCGTTAGTCTTGGCAATCAGGGTCTCCATATCGAAAGGTTTGGCAATAAATTCAGTAGCACCGGCAGATTTGCATACCTCCCCAACGTCATGAAGAGCACTCATCATAATTATGGGTATTTGGGCAACCTCCTCATCCTTCCTCAATTCAGAGCAAACATCGGTACCATCAACACCTGATATAAGTTTATCAAGCAAGACCAGTTCAATATCATGCTTTATAATGTTCTCTTTGGTCATTTTAGGCTGCTGGGATACCGTCACTTCATGCCCGCCAAACTCGAGAATATCTTTAATCATAAAACCAATGGTCTGGTCATCATCTACAATGAGTATTTTTGCCATAATTTAAGTCTGATTTAAAGGTAATACAAAAGTGAATTCTGAACCTTCTCCCGGTTCGCTATCTACGAATATTTTTCCATTGTGTCTATCTATGATTTTATTCGAAAGGTATAGGCCTATTCCAAATCCGGCATAGGTTTCTTCATTCTTAGCAGATACACGATAGAAACGGTTAAAGATCCTTTTAATATCCTTCTCCTGGATTCCTATACCAAAATCTTTGACGCTTACGGCTACATTATCGTCTTGTTTTCGAAACACCTTAACCAGTACCCGTTTAGTATCAGGTGAATATTTTAATGCATTGGTAATGAAATTTATGATCACCTGCCCTATTCTATCCTTATCGGCCATAATTTCACATTCGCACAAATGCTCCAGTTCTATCTGAACATCTTTATGAGTGTAAGTGATATCCTCGATGATATATTCAACATGTTCATTCAAACTGAATTTTTCTTTATGAAGTTCCAGTTCGTTCTGCTCAAACCTGGAAAGATCCAGCATTTCTGAGATTAGCCTTATAAGCCTTTCAATCTGGGTTTCAATTCGGTTCAAATATGGCTTTGCTTTATTATCCTGGTTATTTAGGATAGTTTGTAATAGCTGCACGTAGCCTTTTATGGAAGTAACCGGGGTTTTTAATTCGTGACTAACCAGTTTCAGAAAATCCTCCTTACGTTGCTCCTCTTCCTTAAGTTTTTGGATCTCGATACTGGAGCTTATCCAGGAGGTGATTATCCCATCATCTTTTAAGGCAATGGCCTTACATAAATGCCATTTATAATTACCATTCTTATCCTTTAGTTTTAGCTCAACATCCAGGGTTTTTCCCAAGGACAAACATTCCTCAAGCTCTTTTTTCACCTTTTCTGTATGATCAGGATGAACTATCTCAGTCCAGTGCGACTCTACGATTTCATCCATTTTCATCCCGGTATAATCCAGCCAGCTTTTATTATAAAAGATCGCATTGCCATCTTCATCGGCAATACTTATCTTATGAGGCATAAAATCCACAAGCCCCCGAAACTCTTTTTCACTTTTCTGGATCTGTTGGCTTAAAAGTGCCTCTTCCGTAACATCTCTTGCAATGTCGGCAACACCAATGATCTCTCCCTTCGCATTCCTTTGTGGCTGATAGGTAAAATCAAAATAACGGGTTTCCATCTTTCCGTTAATCTCAAGATCCACCGGTAACTGATGTGCATGAAACACCTCTCCCGTTTTAAAAACATTATCAAGCAATTCCTGGAAACCCTGATCTTTCAGTTCTGGAAGCACTTCCAGTAAAGGTTTACCTATAACATCCTTTCCTTTACCCCAAACTTTTATGATCGCATCGTTTGCCTTTTCTATTATATATTCCGGCCCTTTAAAAATAGCCAGCAGCGACGTGGAAGAATAAAACATTTCATGAAAAAGCTGTTCACTCTTTATTAATCTGGATTCCGCCTTTTTACGCCTGGTAATATCTTCAAGGGTCATTAGAATATAACTCTCTGAAACATCAGGAATATCGATCTCCCTGGCATTTAACAGAATCCATCTCTCACCTATTTTCTCGAAATCATGAAATACTTCAAAGTTTGAAAGCTTATTTTTTTGTGGAAGTATGGATTCCAGAACATCCCTTAATTCAGGAATATCCCATTGACTGCTTCCAATTTCAAAGAGAGGCTGCCCCAAAGTTTCATCCTTATAAACCTGAAAATTCTCATAAAATGCTTTATTGGCAAATACCACTTCAAGTTTATTATTAAGCAATAATAAGGGAGCATGGATATTTTCCAGAATAGAAGAAGTTAAATGGGAAGGATTGATCGGGGAGCTGGGTAAAGAGAAATTATGAGACTGATTTCTTCCATTGGTTTCCAATTTATTTTTTACCAGCCTTAATTCCCGTTCAAGTTCTTTTATTCGTAGGTCCTTATCCATATAATCACTTCTTCATTCAGGGTATAGACATAAAAGTAAGACTTTATAATAGCACGCTTTGGTTATTAGATGTTATTAACAAACATTTATGTTCAATATGATTTAAGTGCATTTCTCAGGATAGTTACGGGATGTAATGCCTCCCTGCCGGTTCCATCTTTGATCTGGTGACGGCAGCTGGTACCGTTCGCTGCGATGATCACAGAAGGTGATGTTTTTCTAATCGCAGGGAACAGTGAATTCTCCCCAATTCTCATACTTATTTCGTAATGCTCTTTTTCATAACCAAAAGATCCGGCCATTCCACAGCAACCAGAAGGAATTATAGTGACCTTATAATTCTTTGGCAGGTTTAGAATATCAAAAGTTCTGGATGCATTTGATAAGGCCTTCTGATGACAATGCGCATGAATCTTTATGGTAGCACTTTTATGGGTGAACTGTTCCTGTTTAATATTTCCTTCGGAAATTTCCTGTTTCAGGAATTCCTCTACAAGGAAGGTATTTGCTGCTATTTTTTTTGCCGCATCCTTATCATCTGCAAGGCGTAGATATTCATCTCTAAAACTCAGAATGGCTGAAGGTTCTATCCCTAACAGAAAACTATCTTCAGAAATAAGATCTTTGAATATGCTTACGTTCTCGTTTGCTAGTCGCTTAGCATTCGATAAAAAACCTTTGGAAATCTGGCTTCTTCCACTTTCCGGGTGATCAATAATAATGACCTTGTATTTTAATTTGGCAAGCAGATTAAGGGCATCCTTCCCTACCCTGACATCCAGGTAATTGGTGAATTCATCATTAAACAAATAGACTGTCCTGATACTGTTCTCAACATCAAATTTCGCCTTGTTATTTAAGTAATATTGTTTCAGGGTTTGTCTTGCCACTACTGGCAGCTCCCTTTCCTTTGCAACTCCCATCAGTTTCTTTGCCAGTCCTGAAGTAAAAGAATTAGACATTACAAATCTTGAAATGCCGGGAAATCTGGCTGCTATTGCATTATGTTGTGTGATATTAGCAAATGCCTTGTCTCTAAAACCCGGTTTATGGCTCTTATGGTACTGATGCTGAAATTCGGCCTTTAAAGAAGCCATGTCTACATTCGATGGGCATTCACTTTTACAGCCTTTACAGCTTATACAAAGATCAAGAACCTCCTTTAATTCAGGATGATCAAAGCGATTGGTTTTTTCTGAATTAGTCAGAAATTCCCGTAGGGCATTCGCTCTGGCTCTCGTGGTATCTTTTTCATCCTTTGTGGCCCTGTAACTGGGACACATGGTGCCTCCAGCCTCTACAGATTTACGGCAATCGCCACTTCCATTACACTTTTCGGCAAGGCGAAGAATCCCATCGGCATCAGCGAAGTCCATAATAGTATCAATCTCAGGCTCGGTCCTGTCAGGTACATACCTCAAAGAAGTGTCCATGGCAGGTGCATCAACAATCTTACCCGGGTTGAAGATATTATTTGGATCAAAAGCCTGTTTTACATCTCTCAATACCTGATATAAATGTTCACCATACATCAGTTTGATGAATTCGGCCCTAACACGGCCATCACCATGCTCTCCACTTAATGAACCATTGTATTTTTTTACAAGTTTTGCTACATCTGAGGTAATATTCCTGAAAAGGGAAACCTCTTCAGATTTCTTCAAATTAAGAATGGGTCTTAGATGAATTTCTCCTGCACCGGCATGAGCATAGTAAACTGCCTGCTGGTCATAAGATTTCATGATTTTACTGAACTCGGAAATATATTCGGCCAGAACCGGTAATGCCACGGCAGTATCTTCAATACATGCTACGGCCTTTCCATCTCCTTTCAAATTCCCCAGTAATCCAAGCCCGGCCTTTCGCAATTCCAGTGCAAGCTCAATCTGCTCGTCATAAAGAACAGGCAACGAATAAGCCAGTCCCGAATTTTCAAGGGAGCTAAGCAATTCCTTCACCTGGTCCTGTAATTCAACCTCAGAATCAGATCTAAGTTCCAGCATTAAGATGGCCTGAGGATCACCTTCAATAAAAAAGCGATTTTCGCGGTATTTAAGACTTTCCTTGGTACAATCAAGTATCACCTTATCCATCATTTCACAGGTAAAGAGCGAATGCTCCATGGCTGGCACCACAGCCTGCATACAGGCATCTATGCTGTTAAAATGAGCGGCTACCATTGCCGTATTTTGTGGAGGAAGTTCGTCCAGCTGTAATGTGATCTCGGTAATAAATGCAAGTGTACCCTCACTGCCGGCTATAAGCCTGCAAAAATTGAAATGTTTTGAACTATCACTGAATAACTCACAATCCAGCAGCTCATCTATCGCATAGCCAGTATTTCTACGATGTAGACTGGCCGGTGGATAATTTTTAATGATCTCTTCCTGATTCGTTTTATCTCGTAATTTTTCATCGATCTTTCTGTAAATCTCCCCCTCAAGATTTTCTAACTTTAATTTTTCCCTGTATTCATTTTCAGTGAGTTCCTTAAACTCCACCTTAGATCCATCACTGAGTATGGCTTTCAGGGAAATTAGTTTGTCCCGGGTGGTCCCATATTTTATGGAGGTAGTTCCACTTGAATTGTTCCCTACCATTCCTCCTATCATACATCTGTTTGAAGTGGATGTATTTGGCCCAAAAAATAGATTATGTTTTTGTAGTCGTCGATTGAGATCATCTCGAATTACGGCCGGTTGCACGGTTACAGTTTTCTGCTTTTGATCTATCCGAATAATATCGGTGAAATTTTTTGACACATCCACCACAATACCATCCCCTGTACATTGGCCTGCAAGGGAAGTTCCGGCAGTTCGGGGTATCAAAGAAGTGTTATTCTCTTTCGCAAATTCAATTAAACGAATTAGATCCTTATCATTTTCAGGATAACATACAGCAAGCGGGATTTCCCGATAAACAGAAGCATCGGTAGCATAAATACTCTTCCACAGGTTATCGTAAAATAGCTTTCCGGAAAGTTCTCCAGCAAGTCGTTCCAGGGCTTGATTCTTTTTCATACCCAAATTTATAAGTTTTCTTGGAGTAAGCTTAACAGTTTTTTAATTAATATTAACAATACATTTGCGGGTACCAACGTTCTTGTAATACTAATCACGTTAAATTTGTCAATCAAACAAAACGATCAAATATGAAAAAAATAGTTCTTTTGACAGCTTTTATTATAGGAGCTGTTTTTTTTAGCAAAGTTAGTGCACAGAGTATTTCAGAAAACGCACTTGGTCTAAGAATTGGCGGTGGTAATGGATATGGAGCCGAGGTCTCTTATCAAAGAGCTACTAGTGGAAATAACCGTCTTGAATTCGATCTTGGATGGAGAAATGATGGCCATTATGACGCGATCAAACTCGTTGGTCTTTACCAGTGGGTCTGGAACATTGAAGGTGGCTTTAACTGGTACGTTGGTGCAGGTGCCGGTTTAGGTAATTATGATCACCACCACCATCCTGGTCATGATCATTTTGATGACGATGGTATCTTCGCACTAATTGCCGGAGATATTGGAATTGAATATAATTTCGATTTTCCTTTATTGTTGTCACTGGATTTTAGACCGGAGATAGGATTTTCAGATTTCCACGATCATGATGATTTTAGTCCAGATATTGCATTAGGGATAAGATATCAGTTTTAGATTTTCTTAAATAGGTTTAAGAAAGGAAGAGGTGGAGATTGAGAGATCTCCACTTTTTTTATGCATTTACCAAAGCCCTTTGATATAGATCTTCATACATGGGAACGATCTGGTTGATGTCGAATTTCTCAGCAGCCTGTAAGGCCTGCTTTTTGAATTTTTCAAGTTTCTTAGGATCTTCAAGTATGGAAATGGCACTTATTGCCATCGCCTGTACATCGCCTACTTCATGAAGGAAACCGGAAAATCCATTTACATTAACCTCAGGTAAACCTCCTGTATTAGAAGATATTACAGGTACCGAGTGAACCATAGCTTCAAGTGCGGCAAGTCCAAAGCTTTCTGTTTCTGAAGGCAAAAGGAAAAGATCTGAAAAACAAAGTATCTTATCTATTTCATTGCTTTCGCCTAAAAACAGAACGCGATCTCTAATATCCAATTCCCGCACAAGATTTTCTGCCACTTCCCTTTGTGGTCCTTCTCCCACCATCATAAGCCTGGCTTTCATTTTTTTCTGAATTTCAAAAAATATCTTTATCACATCATCCACCCTTTTCACCTTGCGAAAATTGGAAACATGGGTAATGATCTTTTCATCATCATCTGCCATGATCTCCCGTTGGCAGTCTTTAAATACTTGCTGTTGAAATTTGGAAACATCAATAAAATTGGGAATCACTTCAATATTTTTCTTTATCTCAAAGAATTTTAGAGTGTCTTCTTTAAGGCTAGTGGATACCGAGGTAACAAAATCACTATTATTTATACTGAAGGTAACTGCAGGCTTATAAAAAGGGTGATTTCCTACCAGCGTGATATCAGTCCCGTGAAGAGTTGTTACCATAGGAAGGCTAATGCCATCTTCTTCCAGCATTTTCTTTGTCATATACCCCGCATATGCATGAGGGATCGCATAATGCACATGCAGCAGTTCTATCCCGTAATTCTTTACCACATTTACCAGTTTGCTACTTAAGGCAAGCTCATAAGGCTGATAATGAAAAAGAGGATATTCAGGTACGTTCACCTCATGGAATCTAATATGACTGGAAATCGTTTCCAATCTTACCGGTTGTTTGTAGGTAACAAAATGTACCTCATGGCCTCTTCGGGACAATGCCAAACCTAATTCTGTTGCTACCACACCACTTCCTCCGAAGGTAGGGTAACAAACAATGGCTATTTTCATCAGTTAATAATCT
>JAWWBH010000072.1:0-11959 GCA_033721075.1 Christiangramia sp. | reverse complement strand
GTAAGGCCGTCAAGTAATAGGAAGAGGGGGGCAGAGGATGTATTTTGAGCCTGCTCTACCAGTTTTTCCAGGCTTATAAAACTTACCGGGGAAATATTTGCCACCACACCCTGGTGGTTGCCTTTACTCAACTTATTGAGCTTTTCTACAGGAACATAAGAGATACTGAAATTTCCCCCTTTCAGATGCCGGTTCAATTCCTGGAAAAGAGGGCCTGAAAGCCCTTTCTGGATGAAGATCTTTTCGATCGACTTTCCGCTTTCAATGGCTTCAATAACTGCTCTTATTCCAAAAATCCTTGTAGTTTGCTGCATTTGGCAAATGTACATATCTTATTAAAAAGATACACCTCCCGAAGGAGGTGTATCTGTGAAGTTTTTTGGCTAATTTAATTTAACATTAAATTTTTTCGAACAATAGTTCTACTGTGTACGGAGAAACTCCACAGCCTCCATCCTGAATGAAATCCTGGAATTGTAAGGTGAATGATGAATCATCTTCAATATTAAAAGTTTGTGCAGCAATTTCGCCCTGGCCCCAGACTATAGATCCTCCACCACAACCAATACCAGTTGAGGTAGTAATCACATTAACATCTGTACAAACGAATTCAAAAGTAAGAGTCTGACCAAAACCACAGCAACCTAAGTAACCGAAGTCAATACTCCTTTGAGTTGCTGTTTTTACTGATACATTCGTAGTAAACTCAGACTCTGTGGAAAAGTCCCCAAAAGGTCCCGATCCTTGAAGCATGGTTACTTTATACTGGCCACTAAACTGATTGTCGTCAAGCGGACAGCCTACAGTGACATTGTATCTGAATGGAGAGCTGAAAAATAATCCGGATAAGTTTGCACCACTATTACCACTAGAGTAGGTAGCGCCGTTTGTTAAATTTACTGCCAGTCTAAATCGAAACTGATCGCCAGGAAGTAACTGGTCTTCAGATAATCCTAAAGCACTTAATGCTTCCTGGGCAGTAACGCTTAGATTGTACCTCGGAAGTCCACTTTCACCTGTGGTGAATTCAGATGCAGAGATGCTTTTTACAAAGACCTCAGCTAAATCCTCGTCTCCATTACCATCACGATAGGAGACATACACATCCATTGATTCCAATTCTTCCCCTTCACTAGAATCACTTTCTTCTACTATCACAGAGAATGCTGCGGTATCAAGATTTAGAAAGTCGAATCCTCCTGAAATGAGCTCAATTGTCCTCAAAAACGCGCCCGTTTCCAGATTTTGTACCTGAAGGGCGATTTTTTCTTCCTGTTCGCATCCTATCACCGATGTGATTAGGAATGCAAGTATTAAAAATTTTAATTTTTTCATTGTTCTGTTTTTTTAGATTACTCTTCGCATGAATTAGTGTCCCAGAATACAGCTACCCTATGATCAGGTTTTTGATCAACGTTAATATTCTGCTCAACCAGTTCATTAGGATATAAGAATGATCTAATAAATCCTGAGTTAGGAATTATAAGCGTTGGTTGCAGATTTTGAGGATTACAGGTTCTCCTATAAGTGTTATAGGCTTCAACCCCATTTCCAAATAATGCAATAAAATATTGTTTCACTATAATATTTAACTTCTCTTCTTCAGAGGAAGCACTATCATAGGCCCCAAGAACTGTACTTACATAAGCATCAATATTATCTTGTGACGGAACAAAATCTTCATCGGTTACAGCTGCAGCACTAAAATCCATCACCTTTTTGATAGATTTTCTCATTCCATTTTCAAGATAATCTCTTGCCTCTCCAGTTACACCAATAGTAAGGGCTGATTCAGCAAGCATAAAATCTACATAAGAAGCTAACATAATTGGAGATATACCAGCTCCCTGTAATCCTATGTCACGGCCAGATACTGGGTCACCCTGGTCAGCATCAAATTGTCCTCCTACAGGATATACTCCCCAGGTTGTTCTTTTACCTCCGTCTGGGGGTATACCGTCATTATCTCCATGGTCTCTACCCCAATATCCGGCAGTTGGATCTGTAGTGCCATCATAATTTCCGGCATAGCAGAATGGGTATTTCTCTAAATCATAATGATTAGGTGGTTCTTCATTTATACATTCAGCCTCCTGCTCATTAGTTGTCATGGTGAGCTGCTGACGGTAAAAATAATATCTTGTCCTAGGATCGGGTAATGGCTGTTCAAAGACTAAATAATACATATATGAATTACTCATATAATCAGCAACATCAGCCGCAACATCAAAGTTATCAGCAAAAACCGGATGACGACTGTCTGGATTAGCATCTACTGATGAATATTGGAATTCAAAATCCTCAGATGTCTCATCTATATAATCTCCACTGCTAATAATCGCATCTATCTTAGAAGCTGCACTATTATCTACTAATCTTGTTTGAACATACATTTTTAATTTAAGAGTGTTAGCAAGCGCTATCCATTTATCTTCATCGCCGCCGTAATATAAATCATTGGCCGGAAGCGAAATTTCATCTTTTTCAAAATCGGCAATTGCTTCATCTAATAAAGTTTCCATTGCTGCATATATCTCTGCTCCTGGGGTGACATTAGGATTGCTGAAATTCACTCCATCAATGGCTTCGGTAAAAGGTACCGGACCAAAGTAGTCAACTAGGGATAACATAACGTATGCTTCAATCACCTTTGAAATCCCTATATGAGTATATAACTCTTGTGTTTCCGCAGGTTCGCGCAGTGCACGGGCATCAGCAATAATGTCGGCATAGGCTATGGAATACGGAATGTTAAACTGGTCTGCTTGATAAGCGTTCGAGTAAAGTGGACCAAACATATGAAGGATTCTGGTAACCTCCATTCCTTCTTCTGTAATTGCCTCAAAATAAGTAGCTAGATCTACCTGAATATTATTGAGGTAAAAGTCAACATCGGCAGTTCCTGGAGCTAATGCATTTGGATTGTCCAGGATCTCCAATTCCATGGTTTCGCAAGAATTAACTCCAAAGAGCAACATTCCCAGGGCGAAAACCTTTATAACTGTTTTTTTTATCTGTTTATACATAGTCAAATTTTTTCTGATTAAAAGCTAGCCTTTACACTGAATCCCATTCTTCTTGCACTAGGACCGGTGATATAATCTATACCCTGACCGTTACCAACTCCTGTACTAAGGGTATTGGTGTCAAAATTGACGGCTTCTGGAAAGTTAAAAGATCTATACCACAGGTTTGTACCAGTTAAAGTTACAGAGAAACTTCCAAATGGAGTCTGTTCCAATAAGCGCTTAGGGAAGTTATATCCTAGACTTAATTCTGCCAATCGTAAAGTACTACCATCATAAATTTGTAATTCGTTAGGTCCAAAACCTTTGTTGTTGAAATAAACATCAGTAGCAGTTATCTGAATGTTGTTAGGAGATCCATCTTGGAGAACACCAGGAAGTACAAAAGTATCTTCTCTGTCTACCGGAACTTCTACCACTCCACGTCCCTCTGTGGCTCCTGCAGTTTGTGAGAAAATATCCCCGCCGTGACGGTATTGAACACTGGCGCTGAAATTTATTCCTTTATAATTTAAATTGGTATTACCGGTTGCGTTCCAGTCTGGGTTTGGATCCCCTAGTATTTTAAGTTCTGATGCCTCTAAATAATACCCATCACTACCTACTACACGATTACCGTTTTCATCTCTTTGAATTGCAGAACCACGCAAAACTCCATATGGCTCACCTTCAATAGCATAGTTGGCAGGACGGCCACCAATAGTAGATGTAAGTGCAATTTGCTCTGTTCCTTCTGGGAGTTCAGTTACAATGGGCTCGTCTGCATAGAAATTACCACTTAGATTCCAGTTAAAATCTTCCGTTCTGATCACAGCTAAAGACATATCAACTTCGATCCCTTGATTTTCCATCTTACCCGCATTGATTCTGGTAACTGTAAAACCTGTGGAAGGATCAAGGTTCTGATCTGTGATTAGGTCTTCTGATTCTTTCTTGAATAAACTAACATTTAAATTAAGTCTATTATCAAACAAGCGGGAATCCATACCAATTTCGAATTCACTTACTCTCTCAGGTTTAAGATTAGGGTTTCCTAATCTGTTGGAAACTGAGTTTCCTGTAATGACATTTCCTGCACGGTCTACAAATAATCTTGAGCTAAGAGCAAGAGAGTTTCTGGTTCCATAGGGTGAAGGGAACCCGGCAGAAGATCCATATCCTAATCTAAGTTTTAAATAATTTACCGCATTTGATCTAAGCGCGTCGAAGGCTGAAGTTGGTATAAAGGATAAACTCGCACCAGGGTAGAATAAAGAATAATTTTCCTGTTCGAGAGTAGAACTCCAATCGTTACGTGCAGATACGTTTAGGTAAGCAAAATCCTGAAATCCAACGGTTGCATCACCGTATACTCCTAACTGATTTTCCTCTGATTGAAAAGCTATATTGCCACCAGTGAAACTGTTGACTGAAGAGCTATTTACAAAATTATAATGCTCTAGAACTCCAAAAGCTAATTGCTGAGTGCTTTCCAGTCCGTCTCTATTAAAAGTATCTCTTCGCGTGGTGCCTCCCACAACAAAATTAAAGTCGAAATCATCAGACAAATCGTAATCCCCAATTAATTGAAGATTATTGTTGAAAATTTTGTTTTTGGATTGTACAGTTCTATAAATTCCGGTAGGGTCTCCATCTACACCACCTTTATTCTGGCCATACGTACTAAATTCTGTATATGTATCTAAACCTGCAGTATAGGAAAGGTTTAAATTATCTGTAATAGAATACATCAAATTAGCTGAACCGAAAATACGTTCTGTATTTTGGGTGGTCTTTGCATTAGCTACTGTCCATCTTGGATTTTGAATGTCGTTACCAGAACGATAATAAATACTTCTTCCATCAGGAGTTTGAAATGGCATACCCATGAGGTCTATACTTGAAGGAGTGTACATAACATCTCCAAAAACAGAAGCTCCGTCACCTACAGTACCACTACCCGCAGAGGCTGCAATAGGTGGAGTTGCATAATCTGTATTTGAATAATTCATCGTGGCATTCACAGAGAAGTTATTGCTCAATTTTGCATTACCTCCTAATCCAAAGTTATTTCTTCTAAGGGTATTCCCAGGAGTAAATCCCTGGTCATCTAAATAACCATAGTTAAGGTTGAATTTTGCTGTATCTGTCCCGCCTGAGACATTCACCGAAGTTGTAGAGGCAACTCCAGTTCTAAAGAACTTTTCGACACTGTTATATGGTTGTAGTCTATAATCAGATTCCACTAAATCTGGAAATCCTTCAACTAAGGATTTATCGGAAATATTAGAAAATGGGTGAGCTATTAAGGTAGTCCCGTCTTCAGCAATTCCTCTGAAAAGACTATTATCGCTAATATCCTGTCCATATTTTGAACCCCAGCTACTGAAGAAGAATCCGAAGCTTTGATGGAATCCACCGGCATATTCACTGGTATAATCTGGTAAATGCGGTTCTGAGAAGAACAGGGACTGAGCAACACTGATTTCCATTTTTTTGTTGGAAACGCCTTCGGCTGAGTTTTTGGTAGTAATAAGAACCACACCATTTCGTCCTCTTTCTCCGTAAAGTACTGTGGCACTAAGGCCTTTTAAAACCTGAACATCTTCGATATTGTTAGGGTCCAGATCTAAGAAACGTGAAGATTCGGTTACCCCATCAAAGAATGCTGTTTGTTCATTGGCACCTCCATCGAATGGTACGCCGTCTACAACAAACAATGGTTGGTTGCTTCCTGAAATGGAAGAATAACCACGAATGATGAAGTTAGTACCAGAACCAGAGACGCCATTGGTTGCAGTGATATTAACACCTGCTGCTTTACCTTGCAGAATCCTACCAAGATCACCTTCAGACTTTTGGTTAATTTGTTCTGAATCCACTTTGCTTACAGCATAGCCAAGAGCCTTTTGTTCCCTTTTAATTCCCTGGGCGGTTACAATTACTTCTTCTAATTGTGCTGAATCAGGAGACATAGTAACATCGATTCTATCGTTGTCTCCAACCGTAAACTCGGTGGTTTGGAGGCCAATAAAAGAATATACTAAAACATCTCCTTGGTTGGCCTCAATAGTGTAATTTCCGTCAAAATCGGTTTGAACACCTGTTGAAGTCCCTTTAATAACAATATTTACACCTGGGAGAGGTAAACCGGACTCATCTGTTACCGTTCCCGTTATTGTTTGCTGTTGTGCAAAGATTACCTGCACAATGAAAACAAAAAATAGCGTAAAAATGCTGGGTAATTTTCGTTTCATGTTAAGTTTATTTGAATTAGTCATTCCAAATTTGCCAAAAAATTGTTAATGGACACTTTTAAAACTGTTAAAAAAGTTTAAAATTATTAACAAAATGAACTTTTATTTAAAGATTAGGGAAGAGGAATAGTGCAGGTTATCACGTTTTAAAGAAATTTCTGTGTGGATAATGAGAATTTGATTTTTATTTTGGTATTCCAGGCGTATTAAAATTATAGCTTTTTTTAAAGAGAATTGTTTTGGCGCTTTTAATTTTCGCGATTGGGGGAAAATAAAAAGGCTGTCCAATTTTGGACAGCCTTTTATCTTTTATTTTGGTCTCGTACTTTTTATTGTACGTCCCAGAATATTGGAGTATAAAGATCATCAGATCCTCCAATATTTTGTACAGCTGCTCTGTAGTTATCTTCGTTTAATGCAATTTCACCTGTTGGGTAGAATATTCTCAACGGTACAGGAAGATCTGTCTGGTCAGAGTTTACTAGAAAATCTGGGTGATCCAGTCTTCTCCATTCTGTCCATCCTTCAAATCCACGATTGAAAAGAGCTATCCATTTCTGGGTTCCAATTAGTTCTTCCCAGTTAGCTGAATCATAAGCAACTTCAGGCTGAGCCAAATAGGCTGTAGCTTCTTCCTCGGTTCCGTTGTAATAAAGGATGTTGGCAGTAACAGCTTCATTATAGTGCTCTGCAGCGTCTCCCGTGATAAAACCTCTTTCAATGGCCTCTGCAAGGAAGAATTCAACTTCAAAGTATTGGAAAATTGCTCCTTCGTAAGTTGGTTCAAATACGATATCCTCTGAAATATGAGAGAAATTAGCGTATGAATTGTTGGCTCCAATAGGTCCTCCAACATATTCGCCATCAGCAGTGGTAGTGAAGAAATCATCCATACGAGGATCGTTCACTGATTTTAAATAATTCACTGAAGTTTCACCGGCAACATAATCTGCATATCTGTTGTTTAGAACAAACAGGTTGTAGATAGGGTTCGTGTTTGGAGCGGCACCTTCATACATAATAATTGCACTATCATCTGCAGAAGTCATTACACCAGCTTCATAAGCTTCGCTTACAGTTGTGGATGCAAGGCCTTCGTCAAAGTCAGCAAGACGCATTCCTAAACGTAATTTCAGGGAAGCAGCGAATTTTGCCCATTTAGCAGTGTCTCCACCGTAATAAATGTCTGCAGCGCCCCATGAAGCTCCACCATTTGAAAGTGTAGCGATATCCTCAGATACTCTTGAAATTAGATCTTTATAGATCGTAAAAGCATCATCATAGGCAGGTGTAAAAGTCTCATCAATTGCAAGTGCCTCTGAGTAAGGTACATCGCCGTTAAGGTCTACTAGTACCTGGTAAGAGTATACTTCAAGAATATCAATGATAGCAAGCTGATTAGCTTTTACAGATTCACTGGTAAATTCATCTGCAGCAATAGATTCTCTAGACGATTTAAGATCCTGTAGGATATTGTTGTAAACTCTAGTCCAGAAACCATCAGAAGGGTCACGACCAATAATGTCATAATTCGCTTCATCATTATAAGTAGTTTCGGTCCAGTGCTGAGTCCAGAGTTTCAGGAGGTTCCTTCCTGAAGAAATTTCAGTCATAAGATCTCCCAGGTTCTTCTCTGCATTAGAGAAGGTGGCAGCTGCCGGAACTGATTCCGGTCTTTTCGGGTCCTTATTATAATCTGTGATATCGTCTGTACAACTCGTTACAGCGATTCCGATTAAAAGGCTGAATATTAATAGCTTTTTCATTATTCTGTTATTTTTTTAGAATTGTAATTGTACGTTGAGTCCATATTCTCTAGTCGCTGGATATGCACCGATTTGGAAACCTTGCACATTACCTGCACCAAAGGAGTCTTCAGGATCAGCATAAGGAAGATCCTTATCTATGATCCACAGGTTTCTTCCAGTGGCTGTAAATTTCACTCCCGTAAATGGAAGGTTGTCTATCATTCTTTTCGGTAAATTATAAGAAAGCGTAGCCTCCCTTAATTTAACGTAAGATGCGTCATATACGAACTGAGCATCAGGAGCATTACCATATCTTCCTAGTGGGTTAGCGTAAGTAGACATGCTCGCTCTAACGTCGTTTACAGATCCATCAGCCTGAACTCCATCTAAAATTATACCACCACCTTCGCTAACAGGATCCCTTTTTGGGTTTCCAAGTTCGTTAAGTCCGGCAGTTTCAGGGTAGATACCTGTAGCCATACCAAAGTAAAGGTCACCGGTAAAGATGCTTCCACCTTCCTGAATGTCAATAAGGAAGCTGAAGTCCCAGTTTTTATAGCTAAATGCGTTCTGGATACCCGCTTTAAAGTCTGGGTTGATATCTCCAATTACATTATCTCTGTTGGATGTTTTAGCGTAAAGTCCATTCTCATTTACAAGTCTCTGACCGTTTACATATTGATAGTCGGTACCTTTAATTACACCATAAGGCTCTCCTAAAGTAGCATTAAGGGTAACTCCAAAGAATGAATTAACAAGAAGATTCTGAGTATCTTCATAAAGTTTGGTTACTTCACTCTCATAGGTTGCAAAGTTACCGTTGATTCTCCATTCGAAATCCTGAGTTTTAACCGGAGAACCGAAAAGGTTCAATTCAAGACCTTTTTGCTCTACAATTCCAGAGTTCACAACACTTGAAGTAAATCCTGTTGCTGAACTAACTGTAACAGGAATGATCTGGTTTTCTGTTTCTTTCTTATAAACAGAAGCATCAAAACCGAAACGTCCACCAAACCAGCTGGTTTCAAGACCTATTTCAAGTTCATTCGTACGCTCCTCAGTTAGATTTGGATTTTTCGAAGTTGCAGGGTTAGAATATAATGGAACACCATTAAATCCAGCTACTGCATTAAATGTGTTGTTTAATTGGTAAGGCTCTGCACCGTTACCTACTTCACCGTACCCAGCTCTTAACTTACCATAAGTTAGTGCTTCACTATTAAAGAAATTAGAGAAGATAATACTGGTAGAGATGGCAGGGTAGTTGAAAGCATTGTCGCCATCAGGTAGTGTAGAGAAAGTATCCCTTCTAAGAGATCCTTCTATATAATAAGTACCTTGATAATCAAAACTTGCTGTTGCAAATAAACCTAGTACTCTTACATCGTATTCATTTTCATCAGGGAAATTGATAGGAGAGGCAGAGTTGCTTAAAGAGTAAAGACCTTCCAGAGTTAGACCTCCATTAGTCTCAGCATGAATAGAATTCAGTTTTGTCTGACGGTAGTTAGCACCTAAAGTACTGTTAAGTCCAAATTCACCAAAGTCTTTATCAAAATTCAGGAATAAATCGTAGTTGAATTCAGAAAAGTTGATGTTGGTCCTGTCATATTCAGGAAGATCCACACTACCAACATTGTTTCTTTCTTCACGAATCTCATCATAAGTATCTACAGATACTCTTCCCTGAACATCAAACCAGTCTGTAAACTCATAAGATAGAGTTGTATAACCGAATAATCTGTTCCTTCCGTCATTGTTATAGTTTTCGTAACGGGTGAAATATGGGTTGTCCCAGTATATTGGTGCAGTATTGTCTGGACCAAATGGGTTCCAGGTAATGTTTCTTCCGGTTTGGAAATAAACTTCACGCTGTCTTGCAAGGTCTGTGTTTACAGCCCACCACTGACGGAAATTTGTCATAAGGTTCTCTGCATCATATCCAGTTCCGTAACGTCCTAGTCCTGAATTTTTAGTATAAACAGCCTTGGCAGTAGCCGTTAACTTGTCAGTAAGATCAAGAGTTCCTGAGAAATCAAGTGTGTTTCGGTTGATCTCACTATTTGGCATTATACCTGTTTGGTTGAATCTTGTGTAACTAATTCTGGTAGATCCTTTTTCTCCTCCTGCTGAAACCGCAACGTTCTGAATGTCGGTATAGGAAGTCTGGAAAATATAAGAAGGATCGTTAGCTCCAGCTACATATGGCAGAGCCTGGTTGAATGTGTCCAGTTCAGGATAGAAAGATTCCCATCCATATGCTAGAAGGTTCGGGTCAAAACGGCTACCATATGAGGCATCCTCAGTAGTTGGAACTACGAGGCTTCCAGCTCCGTATCCGTAATCTTCACCATCTAAAAACCCGCCATTAGGACCAGCACCATAATATGGTCCGTATCCCTGTCCATATTCTTTCTGGAATTCAGGGAAGGTATCAGGATCATAATTTCCAACATTAATAGAAGAGTTGATAGTTACTCCTATACCTTTAGCTTTATCTCCTTTTTTAGTTGTGATAATTACGGCACCATTTGCTGCTCTAGAACCGTAAAGTGCTGTTGCAGCTGCACCTTTAAGAACGTTTACACTTTTAATGTCATCTGGGTTAATATCTGAAGCGGCGTTACCGTAGTCAAACCCATTACCACCTCCTTGCTGAGAGCCGGTGTTGAAAGTACTGTTGTTTACCGGTACACCATCAATAACGAATAAAGCCTGGTTGTTTCCAGTAATAGAAGAGTAACCACGGATAATAACGTTCGAAGATCCACCTAAAGTAGAACTCTTTTTAACGTCAAGACCAGAGATTTTACCTGAAAGAGAGTTTACAAAGTTCCCTTCTTTCGCGGTATTAACTTCTGCTCCGTCAACCTCCTGAGTTGCGTACCCCAGGGATTTCTTTTCTCTGGAGATTCCAAGGGCTGTCACTACCACCTCATCAAGTTGAGCTGAATCGGCCTTAAGTGTAACATCCAGAACATTGTTGTTTCCAACAGTGTATTCTGCAGTTTCAAGACCAACAAAAGAGAATACTAAAACATCTCCCTGTGAAGCTTCGATGGAATAGTTTCCGTCAAAATCTGTCTGTACACCAGTAGATGTACCTTGAATTACGATATTCACACCAGGTAGGGGAAGACCATCTTCGTCTGTCACCGTACCGGTAATCGTTTGTTGTTGAGCAAAGGATATTTGCACAACAAACGCCAGTAATAGCGTTAAAATACTACTAAACTTTGTTTTCATTTTAAAATTTGTTTGAATTAGCCGGGGCCAAAAGTGATAATAATAAGTTAATTATACAAGTATTTGTTTTTAAAATTGGAGCTGATACTTAATGTTATCTTAACATATGTTAGGGTGTTTATGGTCTTATTTCTGTTTGTATTTGATAATGATGCAGTTAAGTTCGATTAATCTTATTTAATCATGCCTATTGGATTTGTGGGATTACCTAGGGTGTTAAACTTTATTAATTATATGTGAGAACTTTAAGATGAAAAAAATAATGTTTTTCATGTTTGAATAATATTTTTTTATTTCTACCTTTGCAGACCCTAAAAAAACAGGGAGTAAATTTTATTAATAATTAGTGTATAGGAAATTATGCCAACAATTTCACAATTAGTACGAAAAGGAAGAGCCAAAATAACCAAGAAGAGTAAATCGGCTGCTTTGGATTCGTGCCCTCAAAGGAGAGGGGTTTGTACACGTGTGTACACCACCACTCCTAAGAAACCAAACTCGGCTATGCGTAAAGTAGCCAGGGTTAGGTTAACTAACGGAAAAGAGGTTAACGCCTACATTCCGGGAGAAGGACACAATCTACAAGAGCACTCGATAGTATTGGTTAGAGGTGGAAGGGTAAAAGATTTGCCTGGTGTTAGATACCACATTGTTCGTGGAGCGCTAGATACTGCCGGTGTTGAAGGTAGAACTCAGCGTAGAT
>JAWWBH010000071.1:0-12058 GCA_033721075.1 Christiangramia sp. | reverse complement strand
CTTGAACTGCAGCCATCTTACCGGAAGCTCCTGCCCGTTTCTCAGGGTTGTCGTTATTTCCTTAACATCAGTAATATACTGGTTATTGTCGATATTCATCCCAGGGAAGAAAGGCACCTCGTATTCAAAATAACTGTTGATGGTGTTCATGGTATTATCCCGGTTGATATCTTCAGTAGTGGGCAAGGTGGTATTCCCACGGTTGGTATCGGTCACCTGTGTTGGCGAGTTTCCCTGGGTACCATTATAATTTCGGTATCGTTCAATAATATTCCCTTCGGTATTCAGGAAATACTCATAGTTATCTGCCGACGGATCGGGAAGACCTGCAAAATCATTAAATCTTGCAGCCTCTTCAGCATCCAGTATACCATCGTAACCTGCATCCTGGCGAGTCCTTGCATCACCTTCCGTATCGAATGCATAAACCAGTGACTGATCAGCCGGAACATTACCAAAAGAGGTACTTATAATATTGGCTTCTTCCTCCCCTTCAGGCAAGCCATTCTCATATTGTTTACGACCATCTTTTAGGATATCTTCTGAAATGTTACCAAGGTTAAAATTAATGCTCCCTCCCTGGCTTGCGGAATTTTCAGGATAGATATACGGATCCATTACCCAGAACTGGATATACTCAACATTTGACTGTTCAAAGTTCGTAGTATTAATAGATCGCATGATACCTCCAAAATTGTTCCTTGGATTTGGAAGATTGTTAGTTCCTGCAGCGGCGGGATTATAGTTATATGGCCCCCGTTCTGTTGGGTTATAGGCCACATCCATGGTATAAACAACCTGCGGCTGGCCCTGAACCACATCGGTATTGGGGAAGATCTCGTTTAAAGCCACCCTTCTGGCAGCATAACTTGAGATATCTGAATCACTGATTCCCGAAGGTCTGCGGTTACTGTAAAAAATAGGGTCTATAGTATACCAGGCCATTTTTGCCCTTTTGTATCCAACTCCCAGATCCCCGTTTGGAAGCTCACCCCCATATCCAATAGGTGTACTGGAAAGCTCCCAGCTAAGCGGATTATTAATATCTATTGAGGTTTGGGAAGCTTCAAAATCGTCAATATAGGTCGTGGCCTTACCATCAAAATCGTTGGTTGCCGGTGATCCCGGAAGCAGATAGGCAAATTCTCCCCGAACAGAAACATTCGACTTCACATCGGTATCGATATTAGGCAATTTATTTACCAGCCTGGTAAGGAAAGGAACCTCGGTGCTGTAATTTAAGTTCAGCCCAAGGATAGTATTATTAATTGGTTCATAACTATAATTTGCCTTTTGTGTTAGCGGTCGTTCTTTCAGATTTATGAAGGTACCACCAATCAGGAAGTTCTCATTGAACTGGTGCTCCACATTTATCCCCGTAAAACGTTTGGTCTGCTGACCGAATAAGGCATTATTCTCTGTATTCACCTGGATTGGAATATCTGAAGCCAGCAAGGCCTCATCAAGTATCTGTACCCTTCCCAGTTCATAATTCACCACGTAATCCACTCCTTCCTGAAGTATCCTTCCACCAGCAGTAACGGTAACAGATCCAGGTGGCAAATTGAAACCAATTGGAATACCTTCCACCTCTGCTGATTTGTACCTGCCCTTTAACTGGAATTTATTCTTATCGGCCTCCTCCTGCTCTGCCTGGGTTTTCGTAGTTCTATACATCGCCCGGAATACATATTTCTGCTGGTTCTCATTCCAGGTTTCGGGAATGGTATAATCTTCAGTTCCCGTATTTGGGGATTCATCCAGTTTGTCGAAAAGGTGCTTCCCGAATGGTTCTACCGTGGTAAATATGATATTACCATTCTGCGGATCTATGGTTATCTGAGGTACATAATCAAAGAAACCGTCTCCACCATTGATAGGATCGTTATTTGTATTTAACTGGTCTAACCTGAAAACCCGAAGCAAGGGTGTCTCGGTAACATCTGGCGGGAGAGTGGTCCCTTCAGCCGGTTTTATATAGTTTAGAGGTTGCGGATCAGTATAAAGGATGTTCATCCTGAAATCTTCACGCTCCAGCTGATAAGCCCCCAGACTGTATATATTCTTCATCATCAGATCCCAGATAGGCTCGTTTACATTGGTGATTGTGCTTTTCAACAACTTAACCACCAGGTTCTGATTGGCTCTCGGGTTGGAACCAGTATCCGGCGTCTGGTACGGATCATTCGCCGTTGAATTGACTCCGTCGTTAGCAAATTCTCCCACCTGAAAAACCTCTCCGTTGATGGTATACTGAAATGCAACCGCGAGCACCTCATCATTGCTCAGTCTCTGGTTAAGGGAAATATATCCTAGCTGGGTGTTAACCGTAAATTCATTTGCTTTCAGCTGCCGTGCGTTTTCCAGTTTTGCGTAATCTGTTCCTTCTGAAACCGTCACCCCGCCAAATCCGCTTTCAACGGTTGCGATATCCCTTATAGCCGGGGTTAGCACAGATTCCTGCGGACCGGTGATCCCGAATGGGTTAAAGTCGTTATTGCGGTTATCGGGAAAGGCTCCGGCCGGCTGATTAAAGAATCCTCCAGGCGGGTTATCGATACCAATATTCCCGGGAACATTCGATTCTCCAAGATCCTGGATTGCCACGATGTTCCTGGTATCGGATAGATTTTGAATATTATTGGTTCTATTCGTGATCCATACCTGTATCCTTTTAATCTGGATATTGGAATTGATAAATGGATAATTCCTTAAGGCCTCATCATAATGGTCACGGAAATAATGTGAAAGGAAAAAGTGCCTGTCCTGATCGTAATCCAAAGCAAACTTCTCGAATTCTTCCACAGTTGCCCCGCCTTCAACGTTTACGGTCCTTCTTTCTGACTTCTGTTCAGAAAAAACACCGGTGATCCTGGTCTTCCCGAACTGGAGTTCCGTCTTGAAACCAAAAAGGCTCTGGGCTCCCTGGATGAGGGCATTATTGAGTGGCATATTTACATTACCAACCTCGATCTTCTGCACAATATCATCTTCATTGGGCGTATACTCCAGCTTCAACTGATTCTGAAAATCGAAGGTGGACTCGGTATCATAATTCGCGGTCACTTGCAGCCTCTCTCCAATTTGCCCAAGAAGACTCAGGCTTATTCGCTGATCGAAATCGAAGGAAAGATTTCTTCGGTTTCTTGGTGAAAATGCAGGATTATCCTGTTTGGTAAAAAGCAACCCAAGGTCCATTTCCACCGAACCCTGAGGAACTATATCAATTTCGGTACCACCAAAAATGGTCTCGAAAAAATTATTGTTCACGTAGAAATCGGGTAAAAGGTCTCGTTGTATATCTTCAGACCCCTCTTTTCTACCAGTAAGTGCGTCATTCTTAAGTTTGAAATAGTTACGCATTTCCTCAGCCAGTACAAGGTCTTCGAATTCCTCAGGAGTAAGTACGAGCGGAAGACCAAGATTGATGTCTCCAAGGCTCTCTTTATAAAAGTAACGGTCAAGGACAGGATCGTACTCATATTTTGAAACAATACTTGCAGGATCTGGAAGGCTGATGTCACCCATAATATAGCCTGTCGCGGTGGTGTCCTGCGGCGTTTCCTGAGCCACAGAATCCAGCGAAAATACCAGTAATATCAGAAAAGTAAGGCGTACCGGTACAGACAATTTAAGGTAGTTGTTCCTCAATTTACTTACAGCTTTTTAAGAGCCAGTTTTATAATAGATTCTACGGTAGATTCGGGATCCTCTTTAACTATCTGGTCTACAACCTTGCCTGCCTGGCGCCGGTTATAACCTAAGATCTCTAAAGCTGATAACGCTTCTTCTTTGTTAGTATTGTTTTGAGACACGAAAACTTCGTCATCTCCAAGCACTTTCAGAACTTTATCTTTAAGGTCTAAAATCACCCTCTGGGCTGTTTTTGCTCCAATTCCCTTTACACTTTGAATGGTGGGCACATCTCCCGTAGCAATGGCTTCAGACACCTCTTTAGGATGAAGTGAGGAAAGCATGGTTCGGGCTGTACTGGTCCCCACTCCTGAAACGGAAATGAGCAATTTGAATATCTCTCTTTCAGACTTTTCAACAAAACCATACAGAGTATGAGAGTCTTCCTTTACCTGAAGGTAAGTGTATAAGCTAATCGCTTCAGAATCGGGAATCAGTGAATATGTATGAAGTGAAATATTTACAGAATATCCAACCCCGTTGCAATCTATAACAACATAAGTGGGATTTTTTTCAATTAATTGCCCCTTAAGATGATGAATCATGAAAAAAACTTGTGTTCAACTCAAATGTAGTAAAATAAACCAAAGGCCGAAATCTGGTTCCGGCCTTTTAATTTATCCATAATGATTATTTTTTTATTCTCTTCTCCTTTTCCTGAGCATCCACAACTGCGACAGCAGCCATATTCACCATTTCCTCCACACTGGCCCCAAGTTGCAAAACATGCACGGGCTTTTTCATTCCCATCATGATAGGCCCTATGGAATCTACATTATTAAGTTCCTTGATAAGCTTGTAAGTACTGTTTGCCGAATCAAGATCAGGGTAAATAAGGGTGTTCACTTTTTTACCCGCGAGTTTTGAAAATGGAAATTTGCCCTGTAACATCTCACGGTTCAATGCAAAATCTGTCTGTAACTCTCCATCCACCATTAATTCCGGATGGAATCTATGTAAATAGGCCACGGCCTCTTTCACTTTTTTAGCTTTCGGATCCTTTGAAGAGCCAAAGTTAGCATAGGAGATCATGGCGATCACCGGCTCCATTCCAAATAGCTGCACGGTACGTGCCGTCATTTGAGCGATCTTGGCAAGGTCTTTTGCCGATGGATCTATATTTATGGAAGTATCACTTATAAACAACGGTCCCCGTGAGGTGTTCATCACATTTGTTGCCGCAACCCTTGATACACCTTTGGCCATGCCAATAAGTTCAAGCATTGGTTTCACCACAGTGGGGTATGCCCGGGAATAACCGGAAAGAAGAGCATCGGCATCCCCTTCGTTCACCATCATAGCTGCAAAGTAATTTCGCTCTCGCATTAATTTCTCTGCATCATACTTAGTAACTCCGTTTCGGTGGCGTGTTTCCCAGTATTTCTGGGCGTAGACCTTTCTATGTTCTTCCTCTTCATCAGATTTCGAATCGATAATAGTAACATCATCTTCCTCGAAGTCGATCTCGGCCATCAACTCTTTTATCACCTCTCTTCTTCCCAGTAAGATTGGAATCCCTATTCCCTCATCTCTTACTATCTGGGCTGCTTTAAGAACGTCCAGATGGTCTGCCTCGGCAAATACGATACGTTTAGGATTAGTCTTCGCGCGGTTTATAAGCAAACGTGTTATCTTGTTCTCGTTGCCCATCCTTTCAAGAAGTTCCTCTTCATATTTATGCCAGTCCTGAATATCCTGCCTGGCCACCCCGCTCTCCATGGCTGCCCGAGCCACTGCCGGTGGTACTTTAGCGATAAGTCTTGGATCAAAAGGTTTTGGAATGATATACTCCGGTCCAAAATTGAGGCGGGTCTCTCCATAAGCTATATTCACCTGCTCAGGTACCGCTTCCTTGGCAAGCTCGGCCAATGCCTTCACCGCAGCCATTTTCATCTCTTCATTGATCTTGGTGGCCCTAACATCCAGGGCTCCCCTGAAGATGAATGGAAAACCAAGTACGTTATTCACCTGGTTAGGATGATCGCTACGCCCTGTGGCCATGATGATATCCTTCCTTGTTTTCATAGCCAGGTCATAATCGATCTCGGGATTTGGATTGGCCATGGCAAAAACTATAGGTCTTTTCGCCATGCTTTTCAGCATCTCGGGAGAAACAATATTGGCGATGGAAAGTCCCACGAAAACATCAGCATTCTTCATAGCCTCGTCCAATGTATCAATTTTTCTAGCGGTTGCGAATTCAGCCTTTTCTTCTGAAAGATTATTCCTGTCCTTTCTTATAACCCCCTTACTATCGAGCATTACGATATTTTCAGCCTTCGCACCAAAAGCTTTGTAGAGTTTGGTACAGGAAACCGCGGCGGCTCCCGCTCCACTAACCACTATCTTCACTTTTTCGATCTTCTTTTTCGCCAGTTCCAGGGCATTTAGTAATGCAGCTGCAGAAATTATGGCTGTCCCATGCTGATCATCATGCATCACAGGGATATCCAGTTCAGCCTTTAATCGCTGTTCGATCTCAAAGGCTTCTGGAGCCTTAATATCTTCAAGGTTTATACCCCCAAAGGTTGGAGCGATATTCTTAACTGTCTCAATGAATTTATCTACATCTTTGGTATCTACTTCGATATCGAAAACATCAATATCCGCAAATATCTTGAAAAGTAAACCTTTCCCCTCCATTACTGGTTTGGATGCTTCCGGACCTATGTCACCCAGTCCAAGAACCGCAGTTCCATTTGAAATAACGGCTACCAGATTTCCTTTAGTAGTATACTTATAAGCGTTCTCCTTATCCTTTTCTATTTCCAGACAGGGCTCGGCTACACCGGGTGAATACGCCAGAGAAAGATCTCTTTGCGTAGCATATTTTTTAGTTGGTACGACTTCTATTTTTCCCGGCTTCGGTTTAGCATGGTAAACCAAAGCCTCTCTTCTCTTTCTGGAAGTATTACTCATAATTCAATTGTTTGGCTAATAGGCAAAGTTAACAAGCTTCCCCTCTTAAATAAAATAAAAAAGTTAAAAGCTTCCAGCTATTTCAAAATCCTAGCTTTTTATAATTTTTATTAGATTGTACAGCTCTAACTTTTTTACACCGATGAAACATCTTCTATCTGTACTATTTATCTATTTGATAAGCCTACCGGTATTTTCCCAGCATTATTCCATTCTTGAAACAGACCGGCCACCTAAATTCAAAAACGAATGTGAATCGGATGATACTCCTAAATGCTTTGAGCGTTCAATCCTTGAATATATTAACAGAAATATTAATATAATCAACTTAATAAATACAGATGGCGGAACGGCCTACGCCCAGTTTATCATCACTGAAAAAGGGGAAGTGAAAGACATTAGGATAAGGTCGAATTCTAAGTTTCTCGAAAAAGAAACTGAAAGGCTACTGGAAAAGATGAAAATTAAAGAACCTGCTATTAAAGATGGCAAGGAAGTGGCTGTGATTTATACCGTCCCGGTTAAATTTCAAAAGAAACAATCTAATTCCTACAATGATTTTATTGATGAACAGCTTTCCCAAAAGGATCTTGCCGGTCTAAATGAGGTAAGCACCCCGCCAAGAATTAAGAATTATGACGCCAGTTTAGAATCTTTAAATTCTAAATTCAGAAATGATATTCTTGAGCAGTTAAGAGCTATGAAATTTCATGACAGCCAGATTAAACAGCTTAAATTCACTTTTGTGATTTCTTAAGACTCACAAATAATCAATATGCTGGTAATTGTTCCTGATGAAAATTTAAAAAAAGCCACAAAGAATATAATTCAAGGTATTGAAATTTTGGATCCGGCCCTGGATGAAAATGGAAATCCTGTAGACGTAAGACTGAATTACCAGTTTGAGGATATTTAATCTTCCATAAGAAATTGTATATTTCTTTTCAGACCTTCAAATTTGGTCCTTTTCACGGCAGATTTTCTGAAAATTTCATTAAAAGTCTCCCTGGTGATCTCTTCCCAGTCCTTCTTATCATATTCTAAAAGATGTGGATGTGGATCAAATAAAGGCTCATTATGCGGTTTCGAAAAACGATTCCAGGGACAAACATCCTGACAAACATCACATCCAAACATCCAGTCATCAAACTGATCTTTATACGAAGTGGGCAATTCATCCTTTAATTCAATTGTAAAATAGGAGATGCATTTGCTTCCATCTACCTTATAGGGTTCAACGATGGCGTTTGTAGGACAGGCATCGATACAGGCTGTGCAACTGCCGCAATGATCGGTCACAGGAGTATCATATTCGAGTTCCAAATCAACGATCAGTTCCGCTATAAAATAAAATGAACCCGTCTTTTTAGACAGCAGGTTGGAGTGCTTACCTATCCATCCCAATCCGCTTTTTGCGGCCCAGGCCTTATCCAGAACAGGAGCTGAATCTACAAAAGCACGGCCATGAAAATCTCCAATCACATCCTGAAGCGATGTAAGCAGTTGTTTCAATTTATCTTTGATCACAAAGTGATAGTCCCTGCCGTAGGCATACTTGCTAACCTTATAGGATTCTTTATTCTGAAATTCGTGAGGATAATAATTAAGAAGTAACGAGATGACACTCTTTGAGCCAGGTACAAGTTTCGTAGGGTCAAGGCGTTTATCGAAATAATTTTCCATATAACGCATTTCTCCATGCATGTTATGCTCCAGCCATTTTTCAAGCCGGGGTGCTTCTTCTTCAAGAAATTCAGCTTTGGAAATTCCACACGAGAGAAAGCCAAGGCGTTTAGCTTCAGCTTTGATCAATTCAGAATGCTTCCCTTTTAAATCCATTTAAGACTAGCCTTGATTGAATATTTAAAGTATCTCAAAAAGTTAGTAAAAATATGAAAGCTGATTCAGTAAAAGCGATTATTATGGGAAATTTGATCACTGGAAAATTTCAATAAAAAAGCCCTGATCCTATAATCAAGGCTTATTATTTAATTCAGAAATTAAGGTCACTCCAGACCACCTGCAGTCTCCGGGCTGATTACAGAAGAAACCACAGTGACCGAGTTAATTGGAAAACCACCTTCACTTGCATGTTCTCTAAGTAATTCTTCATTCTCTGCCTTATAAATGCAGTAAATCTTATTCTCGGCCACATAACTGTGTATCCACTGAATCTTATTGGCGTCCATCTTTTTTAATACACTACAGGATTTTTGAGAAATCCCCTGAAGATCGGCCGGAGTGAATTTACCAGCATCGGGAATCTCCCTCTCTATCAAATAGGTGGTTAATTGCTTTTCGGCCTTGTGATCTTCTGATTTTTTCTCCTGAGCCATACCGAACTGACCACAAAACAGAAGTGCAAGAATTAATGTTTGTAAACTTTTCATAATATATATATTTTGGTTGGTTAATCACTATTAAATTTAAACACAAAACTGACAATCAGACCTTTAACTTTCAATAATCTTTTGTTTAAGAGTAAATTAAACTTTAAAATCTTTAAGTAAAAAAGCCGAGGCAATTAGCATTGGCTTTGTAAAATATAACAGTGTGCCCATAATTTATGGCACTAAATAAGATCTTAATAAAAAGATTATTCCGGAACATTCGAATTGGTTGGGTTAAAAACACCGTCAGGATTTTCAAATCCAACCCAGGCATGTAGAGTCCAAAATGGACCTACGATGGTCCATTCGTCTTCGTCGCCTATAAATCCTTCAGGTGGAGTAGATGGATCTTCCATTTCCTCCATCAGAACGAGATACTCCACAGCAACAAACATCCACTTTCCATTTTCATCTTCAATGTATAAAAGTGCTTCAGGTTTCAAAAGTTCAAAAGTTCCATCAAGTAAAGCTTCATTTACATAATGATGTCCCATATTGGAAATATACCCTGTAAGATCAACATCCCAGCCCTGGGCCATGGCTACCTGAATATTGTGAAAACGACGCATTTTTTGTGTAAGTCGGTCAAGTTGTTCCTGTGTAGTTTCAAGCTCAACACCAATTTTTAAGTCGGCTGATTCCAAATCCTGCAGTGAGGTTTCCAGATTTTCCTTTGAACAGGAAATAAGAACAGAAGTAAGAAATACAATAAAAAGGCTAAACTTCAGGGCATTTCTAAAAATTCCCAAAGAGAAAAACGGCGTAAATTTGTTTGACTTCATAATATAATTTTTTTTTTGGTTAATTGCCAGAGCAATATGAAGTAAGAGCAGAAGAAATGGGAACCTAAATAAATCAATATCCGATTATTATAAAATACCTGAAATCCGGTATTTCTTTAAAAGATTAGCGAATAATTTGAGGTAAAACGTGATCCAATAAATCCGAAGAAATTTTAATCATGGTTTTTCAACCAGGTTTAAGAATCCTTAGTTTAGAAGACAAACAACAACCTTAATGAATGATTATCCGATCCCTCCACTCGTATATTCATAGGCCATTAAGGTTATCGTAAATGTCTAAGTGCTTACTAATGATGATTGCAGTATCACACCATACTAATGACAATACCGAACGTATTTTGATTAATAATTCGGATTTTTAGATCGCGCCTAAAATGAAAGAATGAATTTATGTTTTTCTATAAAACATATTACTGTAAAAACACGCCATTAATAATTTTAACCTTGGCTAGTAAGATAAGTTTCTATTAGTGAATTGTCATTCTTTCTAAACGAAGTGGGCAACGCCCCTGTTTTCTCCTTAAAATCGTGAGACAGGTGGGAAACATCGTAATAACCCGCCCGAAAAGCTATTTCGGTCAAACTGGCTTTGGGATTCTGCATAATGAGCTTAATCGTATTTTCCATCTGCCATATCTTTGCGTATGCTCGAGCTGAAATCCCAACCTTTAAAAGGAAATTCCTGTTGAAATTGCGATGGCTCATACAGTATTCCCTGGCCAGTTCTTTTATTTTTATAATCCCTTTATAATGGATTATTTTATTAACAGCCTGATAAATAGGATCATTCTGAAATAGCTTTTTTTCCGGAAGATGGTACCTCAAAAATTCATGCAGAATTTGATGATCTAAAGACTCTATACTTTCATTTTTCTGTGCACTTCTTAGATCCATACTCCTGGTACTATTTAAAATTCCGGTGATCTCTATCTGCTTGTTGGTAATCTCCCACATGGGAATCCTGAGAAAATAATAGCCTACCACAGGATGCATTCTAATAGCGTATCCTTTACAATCACCTTCCTGTTCTATGAGAAGCGAACCTTCTGTGAATAAACCTGCAATGTATAACCTGTTGGAACTGGCATAGGACCTGGAATAATTTAGAAATCTATTTTTATAAGTACCCCCACAATAGAAATTCATTACCAGGTGACCTATTCTTGGAAAAGGAGTGATAAACTTGCCAGAAATTTGCATATCTAAAAGGCAATACGGAAAAGTGAGATCGTTGACTTTATGAAGCCCAAAATCATAGGTTACTTTAAGGTTTTCTAATCCTGCAGGTTTGATATGGTCTTTCACATTAACCGTTTTAATTCCCGGTATTTAAGAATAAATTGAAAGCCTAATTTATGTAAAAATTTGATTACTAACTACTTGCGCTAAAACCTTAACACTCATTTAATTTCACACAGATTTATTGACAGGGAAATACTTTCAAGAATATTATCCTCTTTCCTTTAATTTTAAAAAGGAATTTTCAGGCTTTAAGGTGATAAGTGGCTTGATCTCTATTTCTGAAGATACCGGCTGGATTCTATAACGAAGAATTAATTCCTGCACCGCTATGATCATCTCGAACATTGCGAAATTATTGCCGATACATTTTCTTGGTCCTGCGCCAAAAGGAAAATACTGGGAAGAATATTTTTTTCCGCCTTCTTCAAATCTTTGAGGCTCAAATTTATCCGGATCCTTCCAAAGATCAGGATGCCTGTGAACTTCATAAACTGAAAATAACAAACTGGACCCTGGTTCGAATTTCTTTCCTTCAAATTCATCGGCTTCAATATTTACCCTGTCTATAAAATAGGCTGGAGGATAAAGCCGCATAGACTCCTCAAGAACCTGTTGAGTGATAGGGGATTTAGATACTACAAACATCAGGTCCTTATTTTCGGGTCCTAATTCAGTAGCTTCCTCAAAAATCCTTTCCTGCCACTCCGGATGCTGCGCAAGCAGCTCGCAGGTAAAAGTAAGGGCATTTGAGGTCGTTTCATGACCTGCAACAAAGAGGATAAGGATTTCATCGATAAGCTGCTCATCATCCATAAAACTGCCATCATCATATTTAGCTTCCAGCAACATATCTAAAAGGTCCCCATATTTTCTTTGAGAAGCCCGCCTCTCGTTGACTATCCGTCTTAGAATTTCTCTGGATTCAGCGGTTAGGCTTAGGTGCTTATCAAGTTTCCCACTCATCCTGAACCACCAGCCTAAATAAGGTTGCCTTAATTCCCTCACCAGCAT
>JAWWBH010000070.1:0-12084 GCA_033721075.1 Christiangramia sp. | reverse complement strand
GGAATGATCTCCTTATCTGAATCTTCCAGCCAGCCAGAGACAGCTATCTTTCTATCATTGGCGTCAGCTCCAAGAATGATCTTTTCAGATCCATATTTTTGGATCCAGTTCTGAAATAAATCAGGGTCCTTTACGGCAATGCTTCCACCTGTAATCTGGTTAGCGCCACTTTCGAAAGCGATCTTAAGATCCTGATCAGATTTTAGACCTCCTCCAAAATCTACTTTTAAACTGGTTTTCGAAGCTATTTGCTCAAGGATTCTATAATTTACAATATGACTGGATTTTGCTCCATCCAGGTCTACCAGGTGTAAATACTTAATTCCATGAGCTTCAAAGGATTTAGCTACCTCTAAAGGATTCTCGTTATATATTTTCTTGGTATTATAGTCACCTTTGGAAAGTCTTACACACTTGCCTTCGATGATATCTATTGCAGGAATAATACGCATTCATTTAAAATTTTAAATTCAGAATTTTGAATTATTCAGATTTCTAAAAAGTTCTTAAGTATTTGCTCCCCTGTCCTACTGCTCTTTTCGGGATGGAATTGAACCCCATAAAAATTATCCCTGTGGAGTGCAGTCGAATAGCTTACTCCATATTCTGTTCGGGCGATTTCGTCTTTACATTCAGGTACATAATAGCTGTGAACCAGGTAAACATACTCCCCTTCCTCCACATTATCAAAAAGATGGGTTTCAAGATTCGTGATCTGGTTCCATCCTATTTGTGGAACTTTTACAGAATTATCAAATCGTTTTACATCTGCATCAAAGATCCCAAGTCCCGGAGTATCACCTTCTTCTGAATGATTACACATCAACTGCATCCCCAGGCATATTCCAAGAACAGGTTGCTGAAGAATGGGGATCACTTTATCCAGACCTGTGGATTTAAGCATTTTCATGGCACTGCCAGCTTCTCCCACTCCGGGAAATATCACTTTGTCAGCACTCCTTATCTCTTCGGTATTATTGCTTAAAACAGCTTCATAACCCAGGCGCTTTATCGCAAATTTGATGCTTTGGATATTTCCTGCTCCGTAATCTATAATTACAATTTTCATTAAAGCATTCCTTTAGTTGATGGAAGAATCATTTTTTCAGTATCTCTCTTTACCGCCATTTTAATGGCCTTTGCAAAAGCCTTAAAAATAGCTTCTATCTTGTGATGTTCATTTTTACCTTCCGCCTTAACATTCAAATTAGCCTTAGCCCCATCGGTAAATGATTTAAAGAAATGAAAGAACATTTCTGTAGGCATTTGCCCTATCATCTCACGCTTGAATTCGGCTTCCCATTCAATCCAGTTACGGCCTCCAAAGTCAATGGCTACCTGAGCCAGGCAATCATCCATGGGAAGGCAAAAACCATATCTTTCAATTCCCAGCTTATTACCAAGCGCCTGGCTAAACACTTCTCCAAGTGCTATGGCCGTATCTTCAATGGTATGGTGTTCATCCACTTCCAGGTCGCCATCTACCTTTATTTTAAGGTCCATTTGTCCGTGGCGGGCAAGCTGGTCCAGCATATGGTCAAAAAAAGCAATTCCGGTGCTTATTTCGCTTTTCCCGGAACCATCCAGGTTAAGTTCAATTTGAATGTCGGTTTCATTGGTCTTTCTTGTTATTTCAGCTGTCCTGGCCTGAAGTTTCAGAAATTCGTAGATATCTTTCCAGGAATCGGTCTTAAGAGCAATATTATCTTCAACCTCTTTTTGATCATTTTCAACTTCATCAACGGCAAGTTCCTCATGAGTATCTATAAATATGCCCCTGCCTCCAAAGTTGAAAGCAAACTCTATATCAGTGAGCCGATCTCCTATCATAAAGGAGTTCTTAAGATCATATTTCCCATTATTAAGAAATTTCCCCTCCATAAGGCCCAATTTAGGCTTCCTTGTAGGTGCATTGTCTTCAGCGAAGGTCCTGTCGATCAAAACATCGCTGAATTCCACTCCTTCATTCTTAAAAGTCTTAATAATGAAATTCTGAATAGGCCAGAAATCACTTTCAGGAAAACTCTCGGTTCCCAGGCCGTCCTGATTGGTCACCATTACGATCTCATAATCCAATTCCTTGGCGATCTTTCCCAGATAGGTAAGAACCTCAGGATAAAATTCAAGTTTGTCCAGGTTATCTATCTGGTAATCTTCCGGCTCATGTATAAGGGTTCCGTCTCGATCTACGAATAAAACTTTAGTCATTTTCAATTTCTTTTAAAGCGGTGATCAGTTTTTTATTCTCGGTTTTTGTGCCTATTGTTATTCGCAGGCAATTGTTACATAATGGCTGGTTGCTTCTGTTTCTAACCACTATGCTTTTGTCGATCAATTGATCGTATCTTTTATTGGCATTATCGACTTCTATAAGTAAAAAATTGGCATCGGATTTATAAACTTTTGAAATGAATTCAACTTCAACTAATTCTTTAATTAAACTCTGCTTTTCACTCAGTATATCAGATACTTGTAATTTTATTTCTGTAGTTCTTTTCAAAACTTGGAGTGCTTCATTTTGAGTCAATTGATTCACGTTATAAGGAGGTTTGATCCTGTTCAAAATCCTGATGATTTCTTCAGAAGCATATAGAATTCCAAGTCTTATTGCAGCCATACCATAAGCCTTCGAAAAGGTTTGTGTAACTATAAGATTTGGATATTCCTGAAGCTTTTTGGTCCAGCTATCTTTTTCTGAAAAATCAATATAAGCCTCATCGATCACCACAAGACCATCAAAACTTTCAAGTATCTTTTCAATTCTCTCCCTTTCAAATGAATTTCCTGATGGATTATTTGGCGAGCAAAGAAAAATGATCTTCGTACTCTTATTCACCTGGTTCAGAATAGCCGTCACATCTGGTTCAAAATCGTGATTTAAAAGCACTTCCCTATTTTCCACATTATTTATATCGCAAAGTACTTTATACATCCCGTATGTTGGCGGAAGTGTTATAACATTATCCATCCCCGGTTCACAGAAGGCCCGGAAGATAAGATCCAGTACTTCATCACTCCCATTCCCGAGAAGAATATTATTAGCCGGGACATTCTTTACTTCTGAAAGCCTCTGTTTGAGAAGGTTTTGCTGAGGATCAGGATACCGGTTAAGGCCTGAATCATTCGGATTCTCATTTGCATCAAGAAAGACCATTTCAGTACCCTGCGTTTTAAACTCATCCCTGGCAGAAGAATAAGGTTTTAGAGAAGCGACATTGCTTCGCACCAAAGTATTTATATCAAATCCACTCATTTATTCCAGGTCTTTTAATCTTAGACTTACGGCATTTTTATGAGCCTGCAAACCTTCTGCATCTGCCAGCAATTCAATAGACGGACCTATATTCCTGATACCATCTTCGGTGATCTTTTGAAAAGTGATGGTCTTCATAAAACTATCCAGGTTCACCCCGCTATATTGCTTGGCGTAACCATTTGTTGGCAATGTATGATTTGTTCCGGATGCATAGTCTCCTGCACTTTCCGGAGCATAATTCCCTATAAACACAGAGCCAGCATTGGCAATTCCCTCAACAAAAAAGGTTTCATTCTCGGCACACACGATAAAGTGTTCAGGCCCATATTCATTGATAAGCTCAAGAGCTTTATTATCAGATTCCACTAATATCAGCCGTGAATTTTCTATTGCTTTTTCAGCGATGGTCTTTCTGGGTAATTCCTTAATCTGGACCTCTATTTCTGCTGAAACTTCATCCAGCAGTTTCTCAGAAGTGGAGACCAGTATCACCTGACTATCAACTCCATGCTCCGCCTGGCTCAGCAGATCGGATGCTACATAAGCAGCCTTAGCAGAATCATCTGCAAAAATGAGAAGTTCTGAAGGCCCTGCAGGCATGTCTATAGCTACCTGATATTTTGTTGCAAGTTGTTTTGCAACTGTCACGAATTGATTACCAGGGCCGAATATCTTATACACCTGTGGAACATCCTCTGTACCAAAGGTCATAGCACCAATTGCCTGTATACCTCCTATTTTAAAGATCTGTGTCACTCCGCATAGTTCGGCAGCATAAAGAATGGCTGGGTTCACCTTTCCCTCTTTGGACGGCGGCGTGCATAAAACGATCTCCTCACATCCTGCCAGTTTAGCCGGAATCGCAAGCATAAGTATTGACGAGAACAATGGAGCAGTTCCGCCCGGAATGTACAGACCTACCTTCTGGATCGGTTTCTTTTCCTGCCAGCAGCTTACACCACTTGTGGTTTCAACATCTACCCTCTCAGTCCTTTGCGCTGAATGAAATTTTTCAATATTTGTTTTTGCCAGCTTAATGGCTTCTTTCAGATCCTTTGATATCTCCTTTTTGGCTTCCTCTATTTCCCGGGGAGTAACTACAATACTATCCAGCTTTATTCCGTCAAAAAGATCAGTATATTTAGCAACCGCCGAATTTCCTTTTGTTCTGATCTCGTCAAAGATCTGGTTAACGGTTTGTTCGATATCGGCTACAGTTTGAGTTGGCCTTTTAAGGATCTCATCCCAGGTGGATCTTTCAGGATTTAAAATCTTGTTCATAATCTAAATTTTCAGCATTTATTAAATTACCATTTTTTCGATTGGCGCAACCAGTATCCCTTCAGCCCCATAATTCTTAAGCTCGTCTATCACTTCCCAGAAACGCTCTTCGTTTATCACCGTATGAACAGAACTCCATCCTTCTTCTGCCAGGGGTAGTACTGTAGGACTTCTCATACCCGGCAATAACTTAATAATATCATTAAGCCTATCGTTAGGCGCATTCAGTAGGATATATTTTGAAGTACGGGCATTGAGAACCGATTTAAGCCTGAACTGAAGTTTCTCAAGTATCGCCTTTCTTTCCGGGGAAATTTTAGGAGAAATAGCGAGTACGGCTTCACTTTTTAGCATCACCTCCACCTCTTTAAGCCCATTTTTAAAAAGCGTACTACCGCTTGACACAATATCACAGATAGCATCTGCAAGACCAATATTAGGCGCTATCTCAACTGAACCATTAATAATATGAAGTTCTGCAGAGATCCCCTTTTCAGCAAGGAAGGCATTTACAGTATTCGGATAAGAGGTGGCTATCTTCATTCCATCAAGATCCTTAATTCCAGAGTATTTAAAGGATTTTGGAACAGCCATAGACACGCGGCATTTCGAAAATCCTAATTTTTCACCCTGTATAATATCCTGTCCTTTTTCAATTAGAACATTCTCACCAATAATGGCTACATCTACCACCCCGTCCCTTAAATACTGGGGGATATCCCCGTTTCTAAGATACATCACTTCCAGTGGAAAATTCCGTGAAGAAGCTTTTAACTGTTCCTTTCCGTTATCAATTGAAATCCCGGCATCCTTGAGGATCTTTATGGAGTCCTCATAAAGTCGGCCCGATTTCTGAACTGCGATTCTTAATTTTTCTTTACTCATAACTCATTAAGCTGATTTTTTGAAATAAAAAAACCCGTTTGATTGCTCAAACGGGTCATGATATATTAGTTAAATGTTACAGCATATCATATTCACCTCGCCTGAGCGTGGGTAGAAAAATGATGATGATGTACAAAAATTGCTCTCATTGTTGGGTCAAATCTAAACAAAAAAATTAAAAATAAAACCTTAATCAGGTTTTTTAAGATTTGTTTTTTAGTTGTTTCCTAAAATAATCGGCATTCCACCGTCGCCCTGGCCTATAACAACCACTTTAGCATTGGGAGATTTTGCCAGTTCTACCGTGGCTTGAATTCCTTTTTCTTTCAGTACTTTATCTGTCAATGACTCACTAAGAATACGGTTAGCCGTTGCTTTACCTTCCGCATCGATACGTTGACGCTCAGCTTCCTGTTCGGCTTTGGTCAACCTAAATTCATATTCCAGGGATTCCTGCTCCTGTCTTAGCTTTCTTTCTATCGCATCTTTAATCGTAGAAGGAAGCGAGACATCTCTTACAAGAACCTCATTTACCTGAACATATTGATCTTCAAGCAAAAGATTTGTTTCATCAAAGATCTCCTTTTGAATTGCTTCTCTTTTACTTGCATAAAGCTGCTCCGGATTGTAACGTCCTACCACTGCTCTGGTAGCTGAACGAATTGCAGGTTGTAATAACCGCTGGATATAAGCCTCTCCTTTTTCCTGGTGAAGTTTACCTAATGCAGCATACTCTGGTTGAAACCAAACAGATGCATCCAGGCTGATCTCAAGTCCATTAGATGAAAGTACACGCATTTCTTCATCTATTGACTGTTGACGTACTTCGTAAACAAAAACCTTATTCCAGGGAGCTACAAAGTGGAAACCTTCAGATAAGGGCGGCTGATCTGTAACCACACCTCCTCCGAAAGTTCGGTATAACACTCCGGCTTGACCGGAATCAATAGTAATAGTTGATTTTGCAATAAAAATTATTAAAATGACGATACCAATGAATAAGGGTATGCCAATCTTGGGTAATCTTTCCATATATAAAATTTGAAATTTAAATTAGTCCTAAATATTTTCGGTAAAACCATTCCGCGGCAAGAATAATTATCAGGATAAACAACAGGTAATACCACTCGATCAAAGGTACGGTTTTTTGCTGGCTTTTCTGCACGGACCTGTACTTATCATCATTCAAAAGACTATTGATTAGTTCCTCTATCTTATCTGGAAAAGTGAGATATGTTTGGTTATTTTCAGAAAATGACCGGAGTCCTTCCAGGTTTGCCGATACGAATTGCTGCTCGGTATTGTAATCTACAACCTCAAAACTACCCGATTTTGCAATGTTCTTATTGAGAACCTGAATGGTAAAATCATAATTCCCAGGAGAAAGTTCTCCGGCGTCGAACTGGTAAAAGTTATTCTTTAGCACCAGATCTGAAGTAAAACTTTCCTCATTATCCTTATTGATCACACTTATTTTAAGGCTTTCACCTGCATCAAACTGATAATTTTCATCAAAATACTGGGCAGTAATGATAACATCCTGGTTTCCGTAATAGAAATTTTCATTATCCACAGCCAGCCGGTCACGGGATCGTTTAGAAGAGAGATTCTGGATGAGTTTTCCAAAAAAATCATCGAACTCCTGGAAAGATTTATTATCAAGGTAAGACTTGGCTCGCCAGCGCCATAAATTTTCACCCAGGAGAAAACCCGATTTTGGGGAACTTTGAGAAACACCCAGCAAAGGCTCTCCGGTCTTGACTCCCTGAAGTTCCTGATATAACATCACTCCGAATTTACTTTTGTCAAATTCCAAAGGCCCGAATTTATCTAGCAATGGAGGAAAATCATCAAATCCTATATCTTCAAACTGAAATGAACTGAAGGTTGGATTGTATACGGGAAATAACTCCTGAGGCTGACTGGTTGCATCTCGTGAGTAACCAAGCTCCAGGCCGTTAAGATAATTCCAGTCAGTTTGACCTCCGGTTATTATTAAAAAGCTATAATTCCTGTCAAATAATTCGTTTATGATGTTATTAAACTTTCTATTTACCTGATATATCACAATTAATTGATAATCTGATAATTGAATATTTCCATCTTTTAAATACCTGATATCTGCTGTTCGCTGCTGATTCCTCTCAATCGATTTTTTAATTGCACCTAAATCGGGATGTGAAATATCACTAAGAATCAATACCGCCGTCCTTTCGTCTATTACCTCAACTGCAAAATTTTGCCGGTTATTTACGGTATTCTTTTCGTTTGAAAGTGGACCTATTTCTGCCCGGTAGGTTTTCACTCCCAAGGCGCTGGCGGGAAGATCTGTTCTTACAATTTGCGATTTTACATCCTCTGAAAACTGAAGCTTCCTGGTAAAAATTATATTGTCCCCAGAACTGATCCTGAAACTGCTTTCTATGGTTTCATTACCGGTATAATTCAAAAACACTTCAACCGGGAAACGGTTATTCAGAAATGCGTAGCGATTAGAGTTTATTCGTTCTATGCTCAAATCTTTATAGCCAGTTGTATCTCCTATCACCACCGGAAAGACACTTGTCTCTTCCCTGCTCTTAAAATACCTGAAATCCCTTCCTAAACTTTGGTTGCCATCTGTGATCAATACAATAGCAGACTGCTTTCCCGAAAATATTTCCTGGGTTTCAGAAAGCGCATTATAAATATTCGTTTGTTTCGACTTAAAATCAAGACTATCTTCCAGGGATAAAGCCTCTCCGAAAGTAATATGACTTACTTCAAAATGCTGCTTTATGTCACTATTATCTGATAATCTGTAGGAAATATCTCTTAGATTCTCCTCTTCCTCCAGATATGCGACAGATTGAGAATTATCTGCCAGAATAACCAGTTCCGGTTTTTCTACGTTATATTCAACAGAGGTTATTTTAGGGTTTATAAGTAATAGGATTACCAGAAATACTGAAAGGCTTCTTAATGCAAAGAAGATATAGTCTTTTCTCTGCCGGTTTTGTTTCCGGAACAGGTACTGAAAAAAAGCGAACCCCAGCGCTATCAACAGAGCCAGGGTTATATATAATATTGTGCTTATTGCCATTCTTAAAGTTGGAAGTTATAAGCTAACAGCTCAAAGCTCCAAGTTAATTAAAATTTTCATCGCTATAAAAATTAATGAAACCCAGAGATTCTAACTTCTCCCTTCAAAAATCTGAATGTTAGGTATGCATACCGCCATCAACATGAATGATCTGTCCGGTCACGTATGAACTCAGATCACTTCCTAAATAAACGCATGCATTTGCGATATCTTCAGGCTTCCCTCCTCTTTTTAGCGGAATTGCGTCTCTCCATCCCTGAACGGTCTTTTCATCCAGTTTTTCGGTCATTTCGGTCTCAATGAATCCGGGAGCGACAACATTGGTTCTAATATTTCTTGAACCTAATTCCTGAGCCATAGATTTTGAGAATCCTATGATCCCAGCTTTTGAAGCTGCATAATTTGCCTGCCCGGCATTTCCGGTAACTCCAACCACAGAACTCATATTAATTATACTTCCGCTGCGTTGCTTCAGCATGGTGCGCTGAATAGCTTTGGTCATATTGAATATAGATTTAAGGTTCACTTCAATGACCTTGTCAAAATCCTCCTCGCTCATTCTCATCAAAAGATTATCTTTTGTGATCCCGGCATTATTTACCAGAATATCGATAGAACCAAAATCTTCATTCACTTTATCCACCAGCTCCTGGGCTTCCTTAAAACTCGCGGCGTTAGACTGGTAGGCTTTAGCTTTAACACCCATACTTTCAAGTTCTTTCGCGAGCTCTTCAGCAGATTGTGCTGATGAGTTATACGTAAAAGCGACATTTGCTCCGTGCTGGGCGAAAACCTGTGCGATACCTTTTCCTATTCCACGGCTACCGCCTGTAATTATAGCATTCTTTCCTTCTAATAATTTCATATTGTTTGATCTTGGTTAATTGTCTATCCAAATATAACAAAACTGGACAGGCCTCTAATAAAAAATCCTTCTGAAATATCCATTTTCAGGACTATAACAGAAGGATCGATTATAATAAGTATTGCTTGACTTAGCTATTTAATACCTCGGCCACTTTCATTCCTATCTCGGCAGGAGAATCCACTACATGAATTCCATTTTCCTTTAGGATCTTTTTCTTGGCCTGAGCAGTATCTTCACTTCCACCAACAATGGCACCGGCATGACCCATGGTACGTCCGGCAGGCGCAGTTTCACCCGCTATAAAACCAACTACTGGCTTTTTGTTACCATTCTCTTTTACCCATTTGGCCGCATCAGCTTCAAGCTGACCACCAATTTCACCGATCATCACGATACATTCCGTCTCCTCATCGTTCATCAATAACTCCACAGCTTCTTTTGTGGTAGTTCCAATTATAGGATCTCCCCCAATTCCAATAGCCGTAGTGATTCCAAGACCCTGCTTCACCACCTGGTCAGCCGCTTCATAAGTGAGGGTACCAGATTTAGAAACAATACCTACTTTTCCTTTTTTGAAAACGAATCCAGGCATGATACCAACTTTAGCCTCTCCGGGAGTAATGACTCCAGGACAGTTAGGGCCAACTAATCGGCAGTCACGATCTTTGATATAATCGGCAGCCTTTACCATATCGGCAACCGGAATGCCTTCAGTGATGGTAATTATAACTTTTATTCCGGCATCTGCAGCTTCCATTATGGCATCGGCAGCAAATGCTGGTGGTACAAAAATGATCGATACATCAGCTCCTGTTTGCTCAACCGCGTCTGAAACTGTATTGAAAACAGGTTTATTAAGGTGCTTTTGCCCTCCTTTACCCGGAGTAACTCCACCAACTACATTCGTACCATATTCTATCATCTGCTCGGCATGGAAAGTACCTTCACTTCCGGTAAAACCCTGCACGATTACTTTAGAATTTTTATTGACTAAAACGCTCATAAGTGTTTTTTGATTTTGGATTACAAAAGTATGTTTTTAAATATAAATCTTAAAGGCTTTTGAGCGATTATTCCTTTTAGAACTCATAAAATTCCCCTAAAAACAGGCTGGTTTTGGCCATTAAAAAACCGAAGCCTAAACTTCGGTTCTAATTTATCTTTCAATAAAGAAGGATTATTTAATCAATAGAATCCTTTTTCTTCTGGTCTTTGATGAGTTTTTTCTTCTCTATATTTTCTTTTAATCGCTGATTTTCATCATGTAAAGCTTCCCTTTCTTCTCTTATTCTGGCTCTTTCCTGAATAATTTCTGCTCTTCGCTGTATTACTCTTTGTCTCACGGCAACTTCATGTTGTTGCCTTATGCTGTCTCTTTGCTGTTCTATCTGTGCTCTGTGAACAGCTCTTTTCCTCCCCAGTTCTTCCTTGTGGAATTCCCTTTCCATCCTCATTTGCTCTCTCATCTCATCTCTTGTGTTCATATGAGCCCTGCGTAAGGAATCCTGCTTTCTTGTATGCCTTCTGGGTGCAGGTGGCGGCGGTGGGACCTCAGTATTTAAATGCCTGGGCGCCGGAGGTGGAGGAGGAACATCATTTGCTGTATGAGGAACTGTTGGAGCTGGCGGCGGCCCAACTCTTTCTGCTGGTACAGGGGGAGGTGGAGGCAAAACAGAGTGTCCTGTCACCCTTGAAAACCGGGTCTTTTCGAATTCTTTATTGAGCAGATCCAGAAGTCCTTCTTCAGCCTTCCTGGTCTTCACATGAAAATTCATTTCTTTTAATTCTGCATCGGCTCTGGCTTTAACCAGGGCATCCAGATGTTTAGAAAACTCTTTTAATTTCACCTCTTCGCTATTCACAAAGATCCTATCTTCTTCCAGACGAATTGAAATTATATCAGGGTCCTGGGCCTCCGCGAAAAACACATCGGACTCTTCGGTAGAAGTTGTGATCACAGGTTTGGCCACTATGTTGTTATTAAAAAAATAAATGCAAAATATCAACACAGGTAACAACAATCCTATCCTGCCTAGCAAGCGTTTTAATGAGAAATTCTTTGAAATCATAATAATTCGTTTTTTGATTAATGAATGACTTATTGAACTTGATAATGAATTGTGATGAAAATCTGAACTATAACATAAAAGCACATTAGAATATTCCAGCGCATCAGTTTTTTTTGAAAGTACCTGCTCATCTGCAAGAAATTCGTGATTCAGCTTAACCGATCTCTTCAACCATATCAACACCGGATTGAACCAAAAAATAACCTGCAAAATCTCGATAAACAGAATATCCAGTGAATGCCCCTGATCTACATGAGCTTTCTCATGCTCAATGACCGATTCCGAAATCTGATCATTTTCATATTCCGTTTTATTCAGAAAAATATAATTGAGAAAAGTATGAGGAATAAGTTTTTGTTTCAGAAGAACATAGATATAATCCCAGCTTCTGAAATGTTCATTATTGTTAATATTCTCTTGAATTGAGCACAGGTTTTTTGTAAACCTGTATCCCATTATAATCAATCCGATACTATAAATGACTAAAGAGAATATGCCCAGATAAGACATCCAGCTCTCCTGTTTTGGTAGATCACCTGTTCCAGGCATTTCAGGGAAAGGAAGAGCTGTTACAGCCCCTGATGAATGTTCCACAGAATATGAAAAAGTGATGAGGGGTAAGACAAAAGCAAAAATCACAGAT
>JAWWBH010000069.1:0-12087 GCA_033721075.1 Christiangramia sp. | reverse complement strand
CAAGACTTCGGAACAGGGTGACGGCATAATGTAAAAAGAATTATAACTTTAGGTAAAAATCTTTCACCAGTTCTTTAAAATCTTCGGTATAATTATGCCTCGAGATTTCTAATACAAGTTCCTTGATTTCACCTTCTGATTTCTCAAAACCAAAACTGATTAGACTTCTCTTAACAGGAGAGTTTCCGGTGCCTTTTACCCTGGTGATCCTATTAGGAAATAAACTATGGGATTTGGCAATTTCAAGAGCCTTTTGTTCCTCTGAATATGGAATTATCAGGTCAAAATGTCCTTTTTCGGAAAGCAGGAGGGAAGCGCCTTCAATCAGTTCTGAAAGAGGAAGGGCATCTGCGAACCTCGCTTTGTCGCGATTAATTTCGCCTGATTTATAATCCTCAGAATAAAATGGCGGGTTGGAAATAATAAGATCATATTTCTCTTCATCCTGCATTTCCTCCACAAATTCATCAAAACCTGCATGATAACAGAAAAGCCTGTCTCCCCAGTCGCTTTTTTCAAAATTTTCAACGGCCTGTTCGTAGGCATTGTCTTCGATCTCCATTGCATCGATCTGGAAAGCATCCGATCTTTGAGCCAGCATCAGAGCGATCAAACCCGTACCTGTGCCAATGTCGAGAATGCTTTCCGGTTGGTGATCCAGAGAGGACCATGCACCCAGGAGAACCCCGTCAGTGCCAATTTTCATTGCACAACGGTCCTGGTCTATACTGAATTGTTTAAATTTAAAAGGCTGACTGGACATTTAGTAAAAGTAAAAAATTATTGATTTTGAGTCATTTCGAGCGAAGTGAGAAATCTCTTTGAAATAGGGGCAGGTTTAACTACCTGTTTTCTCATTCGCTCCAATGAATCGGGACTCCTTCGAAATGACGATGGGAGTGGGAGGTAATTGCGAACGAAGTGAAGCATTCTCATGAGACTGCTTCGTTTCACTCGCAGTGACACTATCTAATTTGGTGAAACAAAAAAGAGGCCCTAAATAAATAAGACCTCTTTTAAGAAAATTATAAAATTTAGCTTATCCTAAAGCTACTCTTTCAAATCCTACAACTTCAAGGTCACTGTCTACTGACTTAACATACTGAGCAACGCTTTGCTTGTTGTCCTTGATGTAAGCCTGGTGAACCAGCGTGTTGTCTTTAAAGAAGCGCTGAAGTTTACCCTGAGCGATCTTATCAAGCATGTTCTCTGGCTTGCCTTCCTCTCTAAGTGTATCCTTAGCGATCTCGATCTCTTTATCGATAGTAGCCTGGTCTACACCTTCTTCGTTAAGGGCAACCGGGTTCATGGCAGCTGCCTGCATAGAAACGTTCTTTGCAGCTTCCTCAGCCCCGTCAACATTTTTAGAAAGTCCGGTTAATACAGCAATTTTGTTACCAGCGTGGATGTAAGAACCTACGAATGGAGCTTCCAAAGTTTTGAATGCACCTATCTCGATCTTTTCACCAATTACTCCGGTTTGCTCTGTTAACTTATCTTCTACAGAGATACCATTGTAATCTGCTTTCAATAACTCTTCTTTTGAGGAATAGTTAAGTGCCATATTAGCGAAATCGTTCGCTAATTTGATGAAATCCTCATTTTTGGCAACAAAGTCGGTCTCACAGTTAAGGGAGATGATCACACCTTTAGTGTTGTCTCCGTTTACCTGAGCGATCGCAGCACCTTCAGAAGATTCTCTGTCGGCTCTCTTTGCAGCTACTTTCTGACCTTTTTTACGAAGCAACTCGATTGCCTGGTCAAAATCACCATCAGCTTCAACCAATGCCTTCTTACAATCCATCATCCCAGCACCAGTAGCTTTTCTTAATTTATTTACTTCAGCGGCGGTTATCTTAGCCATAATATTGTTTTTTATTTAAAAAAGTCGTTCAGAAACTCACTGTAAAGAAAGAAACTAAACGACTTTTAGATTTTATGAAAACGTTATTTATTCTTCTTCGTTAGATGATTTTGCTTTATCTAAAGTTTCACTTTTAGATTCAAGCTTAACATCTTTCTTAGCTTCTTTCATTGCCTTTTTGTCTTCGGCATCTTCAGAAGGGGCTTCAGCTTTCTCCTTTTTTGCTTTTGGAGCTTTTTCTTCTTTTCCTTCTTTTGAAGCTTTTTCTTCTTTCTTCTTAGAGTCTTTATTAGACTTTCTTTCAGAAAGACCTTCTACGATAGAATCTGAAACATAAGAAACAACTTTGCTAATAGATTTAGAAGCATCGTCGTTAGATGGTATTACATAATCAACCTCACGAGGGTCTGAATTTGTATCTACCATTGCAAAAATTGGAATGTTTAATTTTTGAGCTTCCTTGATAGCGATGTGCTCACGGGTGATGTCTACCACGAAAAGCGCTCCAGGAAGTCTGGACATATCAGAAATCGAACCTAAGTTCTTTTCAAGCTTAGCTCTAAGACGGTCTACCTGAAGACGCTCTTTTTTAGAAAGAGAGTTAAAAGTTCCATCTTTCTTCATTCTATCGATAGAAGCCATTTTCTTAACAGCTTTACGGATAGTCACGAAGTTGGTAAGCATACCACCTGGCCAACGCTCAGTGATATAAGGCATATTAGCCTTTTCTGCTTCCTCAGCTACGATTTCTTTTGCCTGTTTTTTAGTGGCTACGAAAAGGATCTTTCTACCACTGGCCGCGATCTTTGCAAGTGCCTCACCGGCTTCCTGCATTTTAGCAGCACTTTTATATAAATTGATGATGTGGATACCATTTCGCTCCATATAGATATATGGGGCCATATTTGGGTTCCATCTTCTTGTTAAGTGTCCAAAATGAACACCAGCATCAAGTAATTCCTTTACTTCTACTTTGTTTGCCATTTTTGTAATAGTTTACTTTCTGTTGAGATAGCAACATTCAGGTGGCTACTTTTAAGTACGGCCCTGACTGTTTAGATGCTAAACTAACCCCTGTTCGGCAAGAACAGAGTAACAACAAATTGATTAATTTTTTTAAGAACATCCCGGATATGATTCCGGCTAATAATATTAACGTTTAGAGAACTGGAATTTCTTACGGGCTTTCTTCTGACCGTATTTCTTACGTTCTACCATACGGGGATCCCTTGTAAGAAGACCTTCCGGCTTAAGAACGCCGTGGTTTTCTTCGTCTAGCTCTACCATAGCTCTGGAAAGTGCAAGACGGATCGCTTCAGCCTGACCAGTGATACCACCACCGTAAACATTGATCTTTACATCAAAATTTCCTTCATTGTTGGTAAGCATCATCGGTTGATTTACCTTATATAATAAGGTTCCTGTAGTGAAGTAATCTTTAAGGTCTTTCTTGTTTACGGTAACGTTTCCTTTTCCTTCTGAAACGTAAACACGGGCCACAGCAGTCTTTCTACGGCCAATTTTGTGAATTACCTCCATTACTTAATGTCGTTTAAGTTAATAGTTTTAGGTTTTTGTGCTTCATGATCATGCTCAGATCCTGCATAAACCTTTAGATTTCTGAATAAATCTGCTCCAAGCTTGTTTTTTGGAAGCATGCCTTTTACGGCTTTTTCAACAAGTCTTTCAGGGTTCTTGTTGAATAATTCTGAAGCTGTTAGACTTCTTTGTCCACCCGGATAACCTGTGTGACGGATGTATTCTTTCGCGTCCCATTTTTTTCCTGTCAGGTTAACTCCTAATGCGTTAAGTACAATTACATTGTCTCCGCAGTCAACATGTGGGGTGAAATTAGGTTTATGCTTTCCTCGAAGCAGATATGCTACTCTGGAGGCAAGACGACCCAATGATTGTCCTTCAGCATCAACCACAACCCATTCTTTGGTTCTGGTGGCCTTATTGGCCGATACTGTTTTGTAACTTAATGTGTCCACACCAATTGATTTTACTAATTATTAAACATTCCAATCCCGTTTGCCCGAATCTCAATCGGGAAAACAGGGGTGCAAATGTACAATTATAAATTCATATAGCAAATAGGGAAAAGATTATTTTGTCTTTAATAAAGAGACTGATTTTCAGTTAAATCTGGCTGATCACTTTTTTCTGCAAAATCAATAAATAGCTTCTGGGGATGTAAGTTTTTACTGCGCTCCTGTATGCTAGAGATCTTGATTGGGATCGATGAAATACGTTAAAAATCGTTTAAAGGTAATTTTAGTGTTAAAAAAGTCATAAAATTTGTTTTCCTTTTTTACTTTTGCATCCCAAATCTAAAACTAATGTCGATGATTAATGTATTAGAAATTAAAAAGTTAGCCTGCTTTTCGCTGATAGCACTGGTTCTGGCGAGTTGTAGTAAGGATGAAGCCTATATGGAGGATGAAATGATCAAGGTGAGTAATGCTACCATAACCTCGAACGATCTTATTGGTCACTGGGAATTATCCAGGATGGTTTCTGATACTGCCGTGAACTTAAACCAGGATGGCAGCTACAGCACAAATTTATTGGATGAAACTTCATGTTTTAACAATATGAGTATAACATTTAACAGTGATGCTACGTTTGTAACTAATAATGCGACCATGACTTTCGAAGCTGGAAGTAATGGTGACGAGTTTGCCTGTATTGCAGATAGAATCGATACCGGTACGTGGAAGGTTGAAAATGACAATCTGGTTCTTACTATGGAGATCAATGGTTCTACATATACTCATACTAAGGCTATAGATATGACAAGTAACACCTTTACCTTTGATGTTACCAAAATTGAATCAGATCAATATGTTAATGATCCGGGTAATACCCAGGCTTCAGAAATAAGAATTTTAGAGCTGGAGTACACTAAAGCCTAGTAAGCCAGCCTAATTGTAGTTTTAGTGTTAGTTGGAAAACCTCACAGGTAAGCACCCGTGAGGTTTTTTATTTTTGTATTATTTTCGTCGTTTAAAACGTTAAAAAAAGCTTAAAGGCGTCAAAATTCTGTCACATTTTCAAAATCTAATTGTCTTTTTAATAAATCATCAATCAATAAACGAAATGAAATTCATTAAGCTTAGTCTGCTTTTCCTCTTTATCGTCTTTACTTCTAATAAAATCACCGCTCAGGAAAATTCGGAAAAAACGGATGCTGATTTCAGCTTCCCCAGGAGATCTTATACCACCGCTTCGGTAGCAGAAAAAGCACCTATTAAAATTGATGGTATTATTGACGATGTGGCATGGAATACGGTAGAATGGACTTCAGACTATGTGGAATGGGAGCCGGATAACAACACTCCACCTACTTACCAGACAAAAATGAAGATCGTCTATGACGATAAGAATCTTTATGCGGCATTTCGTTGTTATGAACCTAATCCCGAAATGATCGTTCAGCGAATGGGACGCCGGGATGATTTTCCTGGTGACTGGGTAGAGTTGAACATTGATAGTTATAATGACGACAGGACAGCATTTTCTTTTACCGTTTCTGCCAGTGGTGTGAAGGGGGATGAATTCGTTTCTAATAATGGGAATTTTGATCCAAGCTGGAATCCTATCTGGTATCTTAAAACGAATATTGATGATGAGGGCTGGACTGCCGAGATTAGAATCCCGCTTAGCCAGTTGCGGTTTAGTGCCGATAAAGATCAGGTCTGGGGCATTCAGTCTACAAGGCGTTATTTCAATAAGGAGGAGCGCTCTACCTGGCAGCCTGTTCCGGCAAATCCCGCAGGTTGGGTGAGTTCTTTTGGAGAATTAAGAGGACTCAAAAACTTAAAACCTCAAAAACAGCTGGAGATCCAGCCTTACACGGTGGGGAAATACAATTCATATGAAGCTGAAACCGGGAATCCTTTTCGGGATGGAAGAGACGGTGACCTAACAGCCGGTTTGGATGCAAAAATAGGAGTTACAAATGATCTTACCCTGGACCTTACCATAAACCCTGATTTTGGACAGGTAGAAGCAGATCCGGGAGCGGTTTCCCTTGATGGGTTTGAAATTTTCTTTGAAGAGCGGAGACCTTTTTTTGTGGAAAACAAAAGTGTCTTTGATTATAGTTTTGCCAACAATCAGGACAATCTATTCTTTTCAAGGCGAATTGGAAGAACGCCACAGGGCACTGCAGTAGGACCTAACACAGCCTATGTGGATCAACCTAATAATACAACAATTCTGGGTGCTGCAAAGTTCAGTGGAAAAACTCAGAATGGCTGGACTATAGGAATTTTAGAATCCCTTACCTCCAGGGAATTTGCCGATGTTGTTAATGAGGATGGCAGTGAAACTGAAAAACTGGTAGAGCCACTTACCAACTACTTTGTGGGCAGGGTTCAGAAAGATTTCAATGACCGCAATAGTTATATTGGAGGGATGATCACATCAACTCACAGGAATATTGAAGAGGACCTTAATTTTCTCCATACCCAGGCCTATTCAGGAGGGCTGGATTTCAAACATAACTGGAAAGATCGAAAATATTATGTAGAAGGCAATACAGTGATGAGTCATGTTAGAGGCAGTGAAGAAGCAATTCGGAATACTCAGAATTCCATCACACATCTTTTCCAAAGGGTAGATGCAGATCATATAGAAGTTGATCCTAACAGGACTACTTTAACCGGAACTGGCGGAAGGCTGGAAGCAGGAAAAAGCGGAGGAGGTAACTGGAGATATAGCCTTGGGGGTAAATGGCTTTCGCCGGAACTTGAAACCAACGATATAGGCTTTTTAAGGCAGGCAGATGATATCAGGCAATATGCCGAAGTTCGTAGATTATTCAATAAACCAACCAGCTGGTTCAGAAGGGCGGTTATCGGTCTTGAACAAATGACGGCCTTTGACTTTGAAGGTAATTATAACAGGGTTCAGTACGAGACAATGGGCTTTATTAATTATAAGAACAACTGGTGGAGCGAATTTGGTGCGGCACATAAACCCAGGATCTTTATAAATTCTTTTTTAAGAGGCGGACCTAGATGGCGATTTAACGAAGAGAACTATTTTTATATATTTTCAGGAACTGACCGACGTAAGAAAATGAGCTTTGACCTGGGCTACGTGAATTCTCAGGCTACTCAGGACGCATTTAGTCTTGAAAGATATGTTTTCAGGACACGTTATCAGCCCTTGAATGCCCTTAGCCTGTCGCTGAACCTGGAATACGAGAAAAACCCGAATAAGACTCAGTATATTGCGGAGCGCTCTTACAACAATTCTTCCCGTTATATTCTGGGGAATATAGACCAGGAAACATTAAGTGCAACCCTCAGGTTGAACTATAATATAAATCCTAATCTCACCATTCAGTATTACGGGCAGCCATTCATTTTTAAGGCTGATTATTCAAACCTCAACTATGTGGTTGATGCTACCGCTGAAGACTTAAATAAAAGGGTTTCATGGTATGATGAAAACCAGGTGTCTTTCGATAACGGAACTTATCTTATTGATGAGAACAGGGATAGTGAGGTAGATTATACAATTAACAATCCCGATTTCGCATTTGTTCAATTCAGATCAAACCTGGTGGCTCGCTGGGAGTATATTCCGGGAAGTGAGATCTACCTGGTCTGGTCGCAGGGTATAAATGGTCTGGGGGATGTAAATAACAGCTTTAGTGCTATTGTTGATAATCAGTTGTTAAGACAAAAGCCGCAAAATACTTTCTTAATAAAGGCGACCTATAGGTTTATTTTGTAGAGAGTTGGATATCGGGAATTTTGGATTCATGGATTTTCGGGCAGACAAACCCCTGATGATCCTTAGTACTTCCATTGATTCGCATTGATCATTGTCAATTGTTCATTGGTCAATGCGCTTCCAGCCAGTTTTCACCAATGCCAAGATCTACATCTAAGGGAACTTCCAGCTTATAGGCATTTTCCATTTCAGCTTTGATCATGCTTTTTACTTTATCCAGTTCGTTTTTATGGGCATCGAATACAAGTTCATCATGTACCTGGAGCAGCATTTTGGTATTATAATTCTCTTCTTTCAGCTTCCTATGGATATTGATCATCGCCAGTTTAATAATGTCGGCCGCACTTCCCTGGATTGGCGCATTCACGGCGTTCCTTTCAGCAGCTCCTCTCACCACGGCATTCCTTGAATTGATATCTTTCAGATATCTTCTTCGTCCAAGAACTGTGGAAACGTAGCCGTGTTCCCTGGCAAATTCCACCTGATCACCAATAAAATTACTCAATTTTGGATAGGTCTTGTAATAAGTATCTATCAGTTCTTTGGCCTCACTTCTTGAAAGGCTTGTCTGGTTGCTCAATCCGAATGCGGACACCCCGTAAATTATTCCAAAATTGACTGTTTTTGCATTGCTTCGTTGCTCTCTTGTGACTTCTTCGATGGGTACATTGAATACTTTCGCGGCTGTTGAAGCATGAATGTCTTCACCTTCCTGGAAAGCTCTTATCATATTTTCCTCCTTGCTCAATGCAGCAATGATCCTTAATTCTATCTGGGAATAATCTGCGGCCAGCAGAACATAATTCTCATCTCTTGGAACAAAAGCTTTTCTAACCTGTCTTCCACGTTCGGTTCGAATAGGAATATTCTGCAGGTTTGGATTGTTCGAGCTTAACCTTCCCGTCGCAGCAATGGTTTGCACATAATCTGTATGCACTCTGCCGGTAGTCTTTTCCACCTGGCCTGGTAGCGCATCCACATAGGTGTTCTGCAGTTTTACGAGTCCGCGATAGTCGAGCACATACTGAATGATGGGGTTATCCTTAACATGCGCAGAGAGTACATCTTCACTGGTGGAATATTGACCGGTTTTTGTCTTCTTGGGCTTTTTCGCGATGGCCATCTTCTCGAATAGAATGATTCCAAGTTGTTTAGGAGAGCTTATCAGGAATTCTTCACCTGCGGCTTCATAGATCTTGGCCTCAAGGTCTTTAATATCCGTGGAAAGAGCTTCAGAAAGAGATTTTAAATATTTTTCATCTAGCTTTATTCCCTCGATTTCCATATCGGCCAGCACTTCAACCAGTGGAATTTCTATCTCATCAAATAGTTTACGCGTTTGAGCATCCTCCAGCTCTTTTTCAAAAAAGTTCTTCAGCTGAAAGGTGATATCGGCATCTTCCGCCGCGTATTCGGTTTGTTTGGCAAGGGGAACGTCGCGCATATTTCCCTGGTTCTTTCCTTTTTTACCTATCAATTCTGAAATAGGTTGCGGACTGTAATTAAGATAGGTCTCGGCAAGCACGTCCATATTATGACGCATGTCTGGATTTATGAGATAATGCGCGATCATGGTGTCAAATAATGGACCTTTGATCTCCACCCTGTATTTATGCAGCACCTCTATATCATATTTGAGGTTCTGGCCAATCTTTTCAATTTTTTCATTTTCGAAGAACTCACGCAGTTCCTCAATAAATTTCTGGGCTTCTTCTCTTTCTTCAGGGAAAGGAAGATAAAACCCTTTTCCGGCCTCCCATGAAAAAGCGATACCCACTAATTCAGCCTCCAGCGGATTGAGACTTGTGGTTTCGGTATCAAAACAAACACTTTTTTGTTTGAGCAATTTCTCCAGAAAGATCTCACGGGCCATACTTGTGTTCAGTGACTGATACATATGAGCCGTATCCTTCAGGCTTTTTCTCGAAGAAGTGCGTTCTATGGCTTCACCCTCGTCTCCAAATAAGGAGAACTGGCCAGCCCCGGCTACCTGGGCATTCTTTTTCGCTGAAGGTGAATTGGTCACCTGGGTTTGAGGTGTGTCCTCTTCACCGCTGAACAATTTAATGAACTGATCCTTCAATCTTCTAAATTCCAGCTCGTCAAAGATGTTCTGAACCTTCTCAGCATCCGGCATGGAAAGTTCATAGTCTTCAGCATGGAACTTAACATCACAATCGGTAAAGATCCTGGCTAGCTTTTTTGAAAGTCGGCCAAGCTCTGCATTCTCGACCACTTTCTCCTTTATCTTTCCTTTAAGCTGATCGGTATTTTCCAGAAGGGCTTCCATGCTGCCAAATTGCTTGATGAATTTTTTTGCAGTTTTTTCTCCAACTCCCGGCAATCCCGGAATATTATCTACAGAATCTCCCATCATTCCAAGAAAATCAACAACCTGCTCCGGGCGTTCCACTTCAAATTTCTTCTGAACCTCCGGGATTCCCCATATCTCTATTCCATTTCCCATTCTTGCAGGCCTGTACATAAAGATGTTTTCGGAAACCAGCTGCGCAAAATCCTTATCTGGAGTTACCATATAAACCTTGTAGCCTTCTTTTTCTGCCTGTTTGGCAAGGGTGCCTATAATGTCATCGGCCTCCATTCCAGAGCATTCAACAACGGGAATGTGCATGGCTCTTAAAATGTCCTGGATAATGGGAATGGCATCCCGTATGGGTTCGGGGGTTTCATCCCTGTGGGCCTTGTAATCTTCAAACATTTCGGTTCTGGCCTCGCTTCCGTCCTTATCAAAGCATACGGCCAGATGATCTGGTTTTTCCCTTCGAATTACATCAAATAGTGAATTTGTGAAACCCATGATCGCAGAGGTGTTGAAACCTTTAGAGTTGATCCTCGGGTTCTTTATAAAAGCGTAGTATCCGCGAAAAATAAGGGCGTATGCGTCAAGTAAAAAAAGGCGTTTTTGCTCGGCCATGTGTATTGTTTAAAAATGAATTTGAGAATATTTCAAAACTACAAAGATTAAATCAGTCTTCCTTATGAAAGAAGTCAATTAAGGAATTTTAATGTCACATTAAGTACAGGTTTTTTTCTGTCGTCACGAATGCACGAATATTTAACTGGAGAATATTCTAAAAAACCTTAGTGTGTTAGTGGCTGAAATAGGTTATAAATGTTACATTGAGCGAAGCCGAAATGTAACTATGATAATTAACAGTTGGAGAATTAATTTGTGGGTTCCTGGCAGAAAAATTACTGATTTAGATAAGAAGGACTGGCGTTATTTGTGCTTTCTCCTTCCTGATATTTGGCATAAGTAAATCCTTTGTGAATACAATAAGAGCCAATTTCCCCGGCTTTGTTCATGGCAACAAATGCAATCTGGAAATCCTTATAATAAGGATCTTTATTCACAGTTCTCATTACTGCTTCTTCACAGGCTTCCTGCGGTGATTTTCCCTGTCTCATAAGTTCAACGATCAGAAAACTACCTACACTTTTCATGATCGCTTCGCCCATTCCCGTAGCAACGGCACCACCAACTTCATTGTCCAGGTATAGTCCCGCTCCAATTATTGGAGAATCGCCAACCCTGCCGTTCATTTTATAGGCTAAGCCTGAAGTGGTACAGGCTCCCGCCATATCACCATTCTCATCGATACACAGCATCCCGATGGTATCGTGATTTTCAATATTGATAATGGGTTTGTATTCTTTATCTTTCAACCAATCTTTCCAGGCCTTTTCGGAACTTTCGGTAAGCAGGTTCTTTTTTTGGAATCCCTGCTGAATCGCAAACTGAAGGGCGCCTTCTCCTGCAAGCATAACATGAGGAGTTTCTTCCATGACTTTGCGCGCCACCGACACCGGGTGTTCAATTTCTTTCAGGTAAACCACAGATCCGGCATTGCCATCGGGAGACATGATACAGGCATCCAGCGTTACGTTCCCGTCACGATCGGGTGCGCCTCCGTTTCCAACGGTGGTATTCTTTAGATTTCCTTCCTCTACCATCACCCCTTTTTCTACGGCATCCAGTGCACTGGCTCCATCGTAGAGCATGGTTCCGGCCATTTTAGTCGCGTTCTGAAAGTTCCATGTGGCAACTGCTACAGGAGAAGGTTTCTGCATTTTGAGATTTTTTAGGGTTGATTGTGAAAATAACGAGGGAGCGGTACTTAGTGCCATTCCGGCCATTCCGGCATTTTTCAGGAAATTTCTTCGTTTCATTTCTGGAAAAAAATTTCCTAAAGATAGGATTTTGGAAAATGAAAGACCAAATCTTTATCCACTATCAAAAATGTTTGGAAACCTATCAGTTTAAATTATCGTTTAGGCGAACAAAATTGGGTGTATTAAACTTATATTCGTAAAAAAATATTGCTAATGCGTTGGTTCATCTTACTGGCCCTTTATTTTGCGGTTGATATATATGGGTATCAGGCAGTACGAAGTTTTTCAAAGAATATATGGGTTGGAATAATTTACTTTCTCATTTCAGCTTTTGTTAT
>JAWWBH010000068.1:0-12282 GCA_033721075.1 Christiangramia sp. | reverse complement strand
TGCTTCCTTTATTTTTTTCAGCTCATCTATAAAGATTTTAAACCAGCTTCAGTCATTAAAAACAGTAGTGTATATGATTTCTGGAAAATCTATTAAACATGTTTGTCTATGAAAACATGCTTTCTATCTATAACTTTTTTATGTATATCCTAAGCATACATTTCCGCCCTTATTATACTTTAATTTTATAGTGCATTTCATTGATATAAAACATGTTAAGGTTGAAATGTTGTGTTAAATACATAATCCTTGACCATTAGAAATTCTAAAACCAATTAAGATGAAAACACTATTTAACCAAACCAGTAAAACTGTCGCGCTGGGCATGATTACTGTCCTTGCGGCATGTAGCCCTGAAGAGGAAACACCTAACACTATCGACCTCTCTGTAAATGCGGATGATAATTTCATTGCACAAAGGAATTCAGAAAAAGTGAATGTTTTTAAAGGACCTGAAGTACAGTATGGTTCTGGAAAGGCACGTTCCTGGATAAGTGTTAACGAAGAAGGGTTTCCCATGGAAATTGGGATTGAACTTACAGAGGAAGTATTTGATGATGTGTCTCAGTTGGAAACTGAAAACGAATTAACTTCTTCTGTCATTTTACCTTTACATCAAAAGGCAAAAGAATTAACGCCATTTGAACACATAGGATTGAATTACCAGGTAGCGGGTCACGGACCAATATTTTGGTCAGAACACTTCGATTTCCACTTTTATACCATAAGTAATGAAGAAAGAACGGCCATCCCGGAATATGATCCTACCAATCAGGATATAGTAGATGGATACAATTTATTTCCAGATATGACGAAAATGCCTTCAGACTATTTTAAATTACCAGGGCAGCTGGGAGTCATTCCTATGATGGGAAAACACTGGCTCCCTCTGGATTGGCAAACTGGTTATGATCCATTTACGCATATTATGATCCTGGGGACCTATTCACAAAAGAATGTTTTTATAGAGCCGATGATCACTGTTGATTATCTGCTTTCCGGAGAAGAATTTAGTGGTAACTATTCACAGCCACAAACTTTTGAGGAACCTGGAAATAACTACCCAACCAAGTACAATATCTATCATGATGGTAAAAAGAATAATATTTATATCACCTTGAGCGATTTTGTAAAGAGATAATAAAAACCTTTACGCGAAGAGAGGAGGCTGTCTAAAAAATCTATATAACCTCATCCTGTTCCGATAACTTTCGGTATTATTTAAAGATTTTAACTATTTGAAAATCAACATCAATTAGAAGCTGAAGCAGGTTCAGCTTGACGAAATAAGAACTTTTTAGACGGCCTCTTTCAATTTTAGATTTGAAGTTATTTATACCTAATTGAAATAAATTTTGAATTACTTGTCCTAATATTGATTTCTCAGCTGTCATACCTATGAAATGACATAATAATTAAAACAGAAAAAAATGGACATTACACACAACTTAAAGATCAATGCATCGCCAGAAACGATTTACAAAGCGGTCGCTACCGAGCAAGGTATTCAGGGCTGGTGGTGTAAAGACTCTGAAATAGGAGAGGAAGAAGGTGAGAAATCTCTTTTGAAATTCAACAAACAGGGCAATATCGTGCCGATGGGGTTTAAAACAATTCAGCTTTCCCCTAATAAAAAAGTAGTATGGGAGTGTATAGAAAACCCTAACCCTGCATGGCTGGGAACCAAAATAATTACTGAAATTTCCAGTCAGGAAAATGGGGCAGAAGTGGTATTTTCACATTCCGGTTTTGACAAAAAATGGGAAGGACAGGAGCCATTCGAAATGACCAAAGAAGGCTGGCAGCATTTTATGAAAAGTCTGGTTTCTTATTGTGAAACAGGAGAAGGGCAAGCCTGGTAAAAAAAGTCACTCCTTTCTACTTAAGAGAGGAGTGATTCTCTGCATTCCTGGATCTTATTTTCTATAAATTCTTTTTCGGCAGCTGAAGGTTTCAGCTTCAGGGCCTTTTCCAGGTAACCGATGGCTTTTTTATAGTTTCCGGTCTTCATATTGAAAATTCCCTGAGTGGCCGGAAGTAAATGATAATTTTTCAATTCATTTTCGCTTTCAAGCATTTTTAGCATTTCCAGGGAAACTTCATATCCCTTTAACTTACTCTCAATAATCGCAAGATTCAGATGGATTAATGCATTTGATTTAAAACGCTGTAAAAGGATGTATAACTTTTTTAAATTATTCCAGTTTGTCTTCTCGAAACTCTCAGCCATGCAATGTTCAGCAGCAATACTTGCTTCAAGGTGATATGAGGAAAGAGAGGAGTCATCCAATGAGGATCTGAGATATCCCATTCCAATACCTATCATTTCCTTATTCCACAAATTCCTATCCTGATCCTCAAAAAGTACTATCCCACCCTGATTATCGATTCTTGAATCAAAGCGAGCAATATGAAAGCACATAAGGGCAAGTAAGGCTGATATTTTCTTGTTGTCACTAAAATGAGTGGATAATAATTTGGTTAAACGAACGGCTTCCAGGCAAAGATCTTTTCGAATTATATCGTTACCTGAACTGGAATTATAACCTTCGTTGAACAGGAGATACATCGTTAGCAAGACGGTTTCGAGACGCTTCTCCAGTTCTTTTCCCTTGGGTATTTCAAAAGCCAGGTTCGATTCCCTTATAGTTGTTTTGGCGCGGTATAATCTTTTATTGATGGTAGACTCTGTAGCGAGCAGTGCATGAGCTACTTCCTTCACACCAAATCCACAAAGAGTTTTAAGAATAAGAGAAATTTGCGATTCTGTATTTAGATCAGGATGGCAGCAGGTGAAGATCATCCTTAACTGACTATCCCTGATCTCATCTTCCAGAAAAACAGTTCCAATTTCATCGGGAGTGTGATCTTTTAGAATGGCATGATGCTCCCGCTTCATTTTATTACGTTTTAGTTCGTTTAGAACTTTTCGTTTTGCAACCTGCATTAGCCAGCCCTCAGGGTTGTAGGGCACACCATTCTTACTCCATTCATCCATGGCCGAGATAAGTGTATCCTGGACGATATCTTCGGCTAACTGGATATGAGAAGCTCCAAAAATACGGGTTAAAATAGCGACCAGTTTTCCGTATTCATTACGAAAAAGGTGTTCTACAATATTTTTGGTTTTAGTAGACAAAAGATTACATTTTCGAAGAAGCTATTGGTCTTACTTCAATAGTATATAGGTCAAGAAAAGGAGATCTCCTGGCAATTTGAACAGCTTCTTCCTGGTCTTTCGCATGTACCTTAAAGTAACCGGCAATGATCTCTTTTGCTTCCAAAAACGGACCATCTGTTTTTACTTCGGCATCTTTAGAACCTATATAAGCTCCATTATCTTCAAGTCTCTGGCCTCCCAGGTATTGTTCTCCCATGTCGTTAATCCAGTCCGAACAATGGTCCATTGTCTTTTGAAGCTCATCGGGAGAGAGGTGATTCATTCCGTCACCTTTTAAAATTAAAAGAAATTCCTGCATGATGTTTTATTTTATAACAATCTAAATTCTTGAAATAGGACAGACTTTATAAAAAAATCTCTGAAAATAAAAATAGGGATTTAATTACTTAAGAGCTGGAGGTGTTATTTTATATCAATTTTAGCCTGAAGCCAAATACCTGTAAACTTTCCTGCAGGAAATCAAGGTCTTCAGACCTTTTAAAACCGAGTTTTTCATACATATTCCAGGCAACCTGCATAGACATAGTGGTATGAATGATTAGCTGATCATTGCCATCTTCTTTAGCTTTTTCGATACAGGCCTGAGTAAGGAGTTTTCCGATTCCCTGGCCACGGTGCGTAGCATCTACGGCCAGCAGGCGGAATCCCGAAGAATTTTTTTCCTGGGTGGCCGTTCCTCCGGATCCATAATATTGCATATTGCTAAAATAGACGACCGTACCTCCAATTTCTCCTTTTTCAGAAACCGCCACCAAAAGCGCTGTTTTAGGCCTTTTTATAAATTCTCCAATATTGGCTAGCATTTTATAATATTCTGGTTGCTCCGATTCCTTTGGGAATCCTTCCAGCTTAGAGTAAGTATCGACCAATAATCTCCCAATATCCTGAAATTCATCCGGCTTCGCGTTTCTAACCTGAAATTTTTTTCGCATTGATACAATGACTTTTTGCTGACTAAATATTTAGTAGTTCTTTTCGTTGAATTCCTTAAAGATAGTTTCTTTTAATTTGCGCCATTCTTTTTTCAGAATACTGTAGTAAACCGTATTTCTTCTGAATCCATCAGCCATAAGAGTATGGCTTCGCAGTTCACCTTCCAGGACCGCCTCTATCTTTTCGATTGCTCTCCTGGACTGAAGATTCCGGCTATCGATCTTGAATTCAACTCTTTCAAAACCTATTCGGTCAAAGCTATACTGGAGCAGTAGGTGTTTGCAGGATTTGTTTAATCCGGTTCCCTGGACTTCTGGATCCAGCCAGGTCCATCCTATTTCCAGTCTTTTATCTTTTACCGAGATATTTCCAAAACTAGTGCTTCCCACGAACCTCTCCAGTTTTTTATCAAATATCACAAACGGATATCTTCTTAGGTTTCTTCTCTCTGAGATGGCATTTTCAATGTATTCCCTCAGTTTTTCTTCATTTCCAAAGGGGGAAGGGGAATATTTTAAGAGTTCGGGATTATTAATAGCTATAAGCTTGAGATCATTTAAATGCTCTAATTCCAGAGGTTTAACAGAAAGCCTTTCATTTTCAAGTATTAAAGGGGCATTAAAATTCATAGAAATATAAGTTTTCCATGTTTCAGTTTTTATTATAAATAGTAGCTAACCAGGGTGCAGATTTCATGGAATTTTGAAGGCTCAATTCTATTTTATTTTATACCAGTGATTTCTTAAAAATGAACTGAAATTTTCACCATCGGTAGCAATGTCAAAGGCTTCGGTAAATTCTTCATTATTTATTATTTCAATAGTTAGCCTGGCTTTCCAGTTTCCAGGATTATTTTCAATTTCTCGTGTTATGAAAACATACCTATTCTCGTCTGAAAGTTTTTTATCCAGAACATAAATATTTGTAAAGCCTTCCACATTAAAAGATCTGAATATAACCTGGTCTTTGACTGAATCATAGCTAAAAACACCAATATCACGGTGAACCTCTCCCTTGGGTTTCTTTTCTGTTTTTGGAAATGTGGACTGGTTTTTCTGAAAAATGTAATTCCCTCCCAGTTCATAATCGTAAGTTCTGTAGCCAATTCCGTCACCTGCCACGCCGCTTTCAACTCCCTGCCATTTCCCGATCAGAAAATCGAAGTTATTAAGTTTGGCTTGAGAAAATGTTATTAGAGGAATGCTGACACAAAGAACAAAAAAGTAGTTTTTCATGAATTAGTATGATTGATTAGTATAAAAATAAGTATTCCGAAACTAATTGGGTGAATAATTCCGCCAGTTTAAATGGAAGGCATCCTCACTTTGATAATAATTGAAGATATTATGGTTATAACCCCGATCAATAATATTGCGTAGGTGACCCCAAAAAGGTCAGCAGTTATTCCTGATATTACTGCACCAATGGCATATCCCAGGTCTCTCCATAGACGGAAGGTGCCAATGCTTTCAGCTCTCTGATTTGGACTGGTCGCCTGGGCGATGGTAGATAGAAAAGTTGGGTATACCAGGGCAGTTCCTAATCCTAATATGGCAGAAAGGGAGGCCAGCAGGAAAAAACTATATGTAAATGGAATTGCTAAAATGGCAATTCCCTGTAATAGCATTCCCCAGAACAGCATGTTTTTTTTAGAATAGATATCAGACATCTTTCCTGTAAACAACTGCCCCATACCCCATACCGTAGGGTAGATCGCGGCGATAATCCCAATGTTATCGGTGCTATAATTTAAGGAAAGCAGAATTATTGGCAGCAGTCCCCAGATCATTCCATCATTCAGATTGTTTACAAGCCCTGCCTGGGTTACAGAACTCAGGGTCTTATTGGTAAAGGTGGTCTCTTTGAAGACATTTTGAAGATTCCCGGTTGTGCTGGTAGAATGTTCCTTATGTACAAAGTGTTTGGTGTCTTTCACCCAGAAAATTGTCATGATTAAACCAAGGACCGATATAATTATTCCTAAGTAAAAAGGATAGGGGGTAATGCCATATCTGTCAGCAATAAAACCTGATAGGAAAGCTACCACACCAACGGCAAAATAGCCTGAAAACTCATTCAGGCCCATTGCCAGGCCGCGATTCTTTTCTCCAACCAGGTCTATCTTCATTACAACGGTGCTGCTCCAGGCCAGTCCCTGATTGATCCCAAGCAGAATGTTCGCGAATATCACCCAGTTCCAGTGAGATGCATTGATGAGGATAAAGGGAACCGGAAGGGCTATTAACCAGCCAATAAGTAAAAGAGCTTTACGGCCCATACGATTAGCAAGCTTCCCGGCGAAATAATTAGAAATCGCTTTGGTGATCCCAAAGGCAATAATAAAGGAAAGTATTGCGGTCTTCGAAGCCACACCAAATTGAGTAGCGGCAAATTCAGGAAAGATGGTCCTTTCCAGCCCTATCATACCACCAACGAATGCATTTATGATTACCAGTAAAACGAACTGTCTCCAGTTTTCCTTCAGGCCCAGTTGTACGGTCTTTTGTGTCATGAGGTTTGGTTAGGACGGTAAATTTAAGAGGAATCATTATATTTTCGTGGTAATGGAACAAACATTACCGGTATAGACAAAAAAAAGGCCGCCTAAAAATTACTTTTTAGACGACCTCTTTTCAATACCATTGAGGTAAGTATTAGAAAATATATCGTAACCCTACCTGCGCCTGCCATCTTGATGCCAGACTGAAATCATAGGCAAAGGTTCTTGTTTGATCTGTACCAAAGGTATATACTGGTGAATTGTTTTCATCCACTGTAACTCCAATTGGCTGGTCGTTCACCGGGATCTGCACAACTCCCCAGTCAGAGTTCAACAGGTTTCCGAAGTTAAGAATATCAAGGCTTAACTGAATGGTATTGGTCTTGTCACCACCAACCTTGAAGTTGTAATCCTGAAGGATCTTCACGTCCCATCTGCCTCTCCATGGGCTAAGAATACCATACTTTTCAGCATAGTCTCCACGGTTTTCACTCAGGTAATCATCCTGCTGGATGTAAGCTTCGAAGGCCTGTCTTTGTGCTTCCTGTTCAGCGGCATCTCCACTGAAAGTATATTGCTGCAGTTCAGACTGGGTAGGGATATAGATTAGGTCATTCAAACCTGAACCGTCATTATTGATATCCCCTGAATAGGTGTAAGAAAATCTGGCTCCCTTGGCATACTCATAGAATGCACCGATAGAAGTTCTCCAGCGGTCATCCTGCCCGTAAGTAAATTGCTTGTTCAACTGACCAACGATCCTGTGTTTATCACCATATTTAGAAGGAGTACTTACTGCTCTGTTCGCATTTCCCAGAATAGGATTTCTAGCGTAGGCATCACTTGATATCTCAGCTTCAATTGAACTGGCATCCTCAGCCTTTAAGTAGTTATAGGCAATACTCGCGTAAAAATCCTTTTCGAAATTCTTAGCAAGTTTAAAAGACCAGTTAAATGAATACCCAACATCGGTATTAGTGAACACATAAGCGTTGGTAGGGCCACCAAATTCATTAAGAGCCCTGTCTTCAGGCAGATAAATTGCCCTGTTATCTACTCCATTCAGTCTACCACTTGGAGTAGCAAGGCCATAATTTCTAACCATTTGAGCATTGATGTCTTTGGTATAGATAAGGTCGGTAGTGGCAACAAGCCCGTTCTCAAATCTGTAATCGGCACCTAAACTGTTTCTCCATACCTGTGGAAACTGAAAGTCAGGGGCAGTGGTTTGATAGAAATAGAAAGCCGGGTTGGCAACCTGGTTTCCAATCCATACGAATGGAAGTCTTCCGGTAAATATTCCAGATCCACCTCTAAGTTGCAGGGAGTTGTCACCCATTACGTCCCAGTTGAAGCCTAATCTTGGAGACCAAAGTATATCTTTTGAAGGAAGGTCTAAACTGTTAAGTTTAGTAGGCTCTCCATTCTCATTGTAGTAAGTGATCTCGGGCTGGTAGTCTCCATCAGGGAAAGTTCCTCCCGCCAGGCGCTCAATATTCTCACGGATCTTATCCTGTGTATCAAAATATAAAGGCTTGTCTACCCTTAATCCGTATGTAAAGGTAAAGTCATCGGTGATCTTCCATCTGTCCTGAGCATAGAAGGCAAGCTGGCCCACATTGGTTTCAGCAAGTGCCCAGCTGTCACTGGCATTTCTTGTATCGAATACATTCTGAGCATTGGCAAGTGCCTCGGCAATAAGACCATTTTCTATGGCTTCCTGGAAACTGCCTCCTGGATTTGCCGGATTGGTTCTTACACTGGTAAAATCGGGTGCAAAAGCTCCAACACCTCCGTTATCATTGATATAAGTATAAGCTCCAAGGTTAAAGGAGTTGTCAAATTCAAATTTTTCAAAGCTACCTCCAAAGGTGAAGGTGTGGTTTCCGGCTACCAGGTTAAGATTATTTGTGATCTGGTAAACATGTTGCTCCAGCCTGTTGTTTATAGAGAATGGCTCATGACCAGCCACAATGTAACGAACCCCATTTTCCTGAATGCTGATTGCAGGAGCAGGAGTTGAGAAAGGATCACGACTGTCGTCAAAGAAAGTATATCCTGCCTGGAATTTATTTGAAATGTTGTTGCCAAAACTTGAGTTAAGCTCTACCAGCCATGAGTCTATCTTATTATTGATGGTATAACCTGAATTTCTGAACTGAAGGGTAGTAAGGTCTGGCCCTCGTCTTCCAAGCGCTTCCGGGTGTGCCGGCAGATCTCTGGAGGCATCCAGGAAATTGTAGATGAATGCAAGACGGTGATCCTGGTTGATGTTCCAGTCCAGTTTTAGGATACCTTTTGTTGAAGCGGTCTCGTGTGTATAAGCTTCATAAGGACCGGTTTCATAACCTAAAGAAGCCAGTGAACTTGAAACATACTCAAGATCTTCGGCAGATACTCTTGATACATTTTCGCCGGTTAATCCAGGTCTGTTTGCCACGAAGTTTGCTCCAAGATCCTTTCGGTCATCTTTTTCAAAATTGGCAAAAACGAATAGTTTGTCTTTAATGATAGGAGCACCAATACTTACTCCATACTGGGCCTGTTTGAGGTCTGGAACGATGATGTCATCCCCTTTAACCTTAGATCCAGTCATGTCTTCATTACGATAAAATCCGTAAACAGTCCCTTCAATATTGTTTGTACCACTCTTGGTTACGGCATTTACCGAGGCACCTGTAAATCCTGCCTGGGTTACATCGTATGGCGCTGTAGATACCTGTATCTGGTCTATGGCATCCAGGGAAATAGGCTGCGCATTGGTTTGTCCTCCGGGAGTTGCAGCATCAAGCCCAAACGGGTTATTGAAAATAGAACCATCAAGGCTAAAGTTGTTGAACTGGTCATTTCTTCCCCCAAAAGATCCGTTGCTTGAAGCCATTGGTTCAAGCCTGTAAAAATCTGCTGCCGATCTTGAAATGGTAGGAAGGGTTTTGAGTTCTTTCCTTCCAATGTTGGTCTCGGCACCGGTTCGGTCGCTGTTGATGATCTGATTTCTTTCAGCAGTGATCACCACGGCATCAAGCTGGGTTTCATCAGAGATCATTTCGATCTCCACGTTGTAGGTCTGTCCCAGGTTCAGTTCAATGCCTTCAAGAACTGAGGTCTTGAAACCTACATAGCTAACCGAAATTTTATATGGTCCACCTACCCTAAGGTTTAGAAGGTTAAAACCTCCGTCAAAATTGGTAACGGCTCCGTAAGTTGTTCCCGTGGGTGTGTGTACGGCTGTAACATTGGCACCGGGTAGGGGAGTTCCCTCCTCGTAAAATACTTCACCGGTAATTTCGGCTGTTGTAACCTGAGCGTTTACAGATACAACACTAAAAATTGCTATAAATAATAGCAGTAATAGTCGTTTCATGTTTAGTCTTTTGTGTTGTTTGATGTGAGCGTTAAATTTTTTGCAAAAATAAGGTTTCTTAAAACATTCACAAGACTATTATTCATAATAAACGAATGAATTGAAGTGCCTGTAATTAAGGTTTTTATGGTTTGTTCGGAGTTTGAAAATGAAAAACCCCGACCAACTGGCCGGGGCTTTTATCGAAGGATGTTTAAGTTAATCACTGAAAGCTTTTTTGGCTGAAGACTTTACTCCGTGTGTGCCATCCATGGACCTGGTAAGTGTCTCAGGGATATTGCATTCATCCATCCCTAAACTTTTCATATGATCTATAAGGTTAGCCTTTACACAATTCTCAATCTCTCCAAGTTTTACCCTGTAGCATGCTTTCCTGATGAACATTTGATCTTGATCAAAAAGCTTGGTTGTAATATCCAGGTCTATAAGTTTACCGTTAACTCGGCTGGAAAGATAATAGTTAAATTTAATGTTCTTTTTACCCTCAAGTGGGCTGTCTGTGAATTTTGGGATATCTATAAAATCCCCCAGTTTTTCAAACTTCATCTTGGCTGGGTTTTTTTGATTAGGCAGTTTTAAATATAATGAAAATTACTAGCAAATCTTAACTCAATAGCATTTTAAATGGATTCATCAGCCTGTAAATCAATTGGTTTAATTCAGGTTTTTAAAATAAGCTTTGAAAAGCATACTGTTTTCAACTGGTTTAATATCTTTAAAAATAAAAGATGAGCTTTAATAAGTTATTTCAATTTCTTCGGGAACTCAATAGGAATAATAACAAGGAATGGATGGACAGGCACAGGGATGAATATCATGAGGTTAGGGATTTTTTTATTGACTGGCTTAATAAACTGGATATCAAACTGGCTCAGGTAGACCCTGATTATACTCCCACTACCGGGAAGCATGCAATAAATAGAATAAATAATAATTTGTTGTTCCATCCTGATAAACCTGTTTATAAAGATCATTTTGGAGCCGGCCTGGATAAGGAGAAGGGAAAAGGCGATTTCTATATACATATTGGTATCAATGAAAGCTTTGTAGCAGGAGGATTTTACCGGCCAGGGAAAAAGACACTGGATAGCATAAGAGCTGCAATAGATTTTAATGGCGAAGATTTCAAAAAGGTCCTGAACAAAAAATCATTCAGGCAAACTTTTGAGGACCTTCTGGATGATGATAAACTGAAGACATCACCCAAGGGCTATGCTAAAGATCATAAGCATATAGAGCTTTTGAGGAACAAAAGCTTTGCGGTAATGCACCGGTTTACTCATAAGGAAATTAAGCAGGATGATTTTCAGGAACAGGTGATAAAAGTGTACAGGGAAATGCTTCCTTTTAGGAGATATTTAAATAATGCAGTAACCGTATAAGTAAAAATATGAATCTAAAGTCATACGTGAGGGAAGTTCCCGATTTTCCCAAAAAAGGAGTCAGCTATAAGGATATCACACCGCTTCTGCTTGATCCCGAGGCTATGGACCTGGCAGTAAAACTTTTTATGCAGAATTTGCCGAACACTAATATCGATAAGGTTGTTGGGATAGAGTCGCGCGGATTTTTCTTTGCTAACCTGCTTGCAGAAAAACATAAAGCGGGTTTTATTGCCGGTCGCAAGCCGGGAAAAATACCACATAAAACACATCGTGAAGATTATGAGCTGGAATATGTCACCGATACCTTGGAAATACATGAAGATGCAATAACAGAAGGAGAAAGGGTCTTATTGCATGATGATGTACTGGCTACCGGAGGAACAGCCGCCGCTACCTGTAAACTGATAGAGAAATGCGGGGGAGAGATCGTTCAGTGTAATTTTCTGGTGGAACTTGCCTTTTTGAATGGCAGGGATAATCTGAAAAAATATCCGGTGTCTTCTCTTATCAGGTATACTTAGTCGAGGGAATTTTTAGTAACCCATAATTTCCAGCCTATAATTGCCATTTGAAGTTTGCTGGCTTTTCGCAGGTCAAGCCTTTTCTTTGAATAGCTCGGCAAAATTTTCTTATTCAGCCGCGCAAGCATTTTAAAGAATTTCTTTTTCATTTTCTGGTGGTAGTTTACTCAAAGATAGAGATTTTATAAAATTAGGTATTCTTCCAAAGAGGATCCTTTTTCCAGCTGAGGTGATATTATTCTGGATATTATATCCTACAATCCCTATATTCGTCAAAAATTGTTAATATGAGCGTTGTATTTTTACTCATTGGGTTTGTATTGCTGGTAATAGGAGGTGAATTCCTGGTGAGGTCCTCGGTGGCACTTTCCCTGAAGCTTGATATTTCGCGTATGGTA
>JAWWBH010000067.1:0-12286 GCA_033721075.1 Christiangramia sp. | reverse complement strand
AGGTTTTTCTTCAAATTCTGATACTCTTCATAAGTAACATCAGGGAACTGTTCTCTCTTCCATCGCGGAACATCTGAAGGTCCAAAATTGAACCTCATCACCACCACCGTACTGTTATCCAAGGCACTCAGACTGCCGGTAATATCCTTTTTAAGGGAATCTACAGCGGCCAGCACCGCAATGATCGAAAATATACCAATGGTAACACCAAGCAGGGAAAGAAATGTTCTTAAGCGGTTATTCCTAAGAGCATTTAGCGCAAAATTGAAGCTTTCCTTAAGTACGCGTAAATAGATTAGCATAATACTGCCTGCTGATTATGAAATTCAAGGATAGGACGCCCACACCTTAAAAGTGTTACAATTTTTAATATAATTCCTTCAACCGAATTTTAAATTTATAAGAATTTCTATTTGAGGATATCTGTGCCCAGCAATTTATCGTTCGAGTTATAGAACCATTTCCTGGTTTTCGGCATTTTAATTCCGCCAATTTCTTCAATCCCTTCCAATAGGATATATTCACCGCTATCGGAAATTATCTCACCTGAAGTTTTATCTGTCTTAAAGAACTGGTATACTTCAAGCGCATAGGTTTGAGGGTTGAAATAAAAATTCCATACATCGCTTCCAACCCCCTTATCGTAAGTCACATTTACCTTTAAATATTCCCTATCCATGAAAGTCACCTTTTCAAGACTTACCGGATTGGTCCCGGGATCCAGAAGCTTCATTGGCAGCCCATACAGATATTCGTAGTAGTCTTTATATAAATGTGCCCGGTCACAGTTCAGGTCATTATTATCTGCTTCAGCCTTAGAAAATCTCTTGCTCCCGTTCAATTTTAAAATACATTCCTCCCTATCTAGAATAAAGGTCTTGCTAACTGAATCCCTAACGGCCTCTAAAGAAAAATAATCGTCCGGAATGTCTATAATCACGGTACTCGACCTGTTTGAAGCATCTGGCGATACCAGCTCTATATTTAATGTATCATTAAAGCTTTGCCACTGATTTGAAGGGTCATGGTAAGCTATAGATTTTAAAATTACATCTTCCGGTTTTTCCTCTTCAGATTTACAGCTAATTGCGTTAATAGCAATGGGAATTAGCAGCACCATTAGTTTTAGTTTCATAAGCCACTTTATTTCATTGCAATTTAGGATTTTATTGAAGTTATACTATTGCGTTTGGCATCTTAATGGATATATCCGGAATTAAAATCTGCTCCACTAGAATGTTTCATAAAATTTACTGATAATTAGCCAGATTCACTTTCTCAATTTTAGTTGAATTGGTTACTTTTGCAGCTTTAACAAACACAACACAATGAGCGAATTAAAACAAGCAAAATCTGCTTTAATTTCAGTTTTCAGTAAAGACGGGCTTGAGCCTATAGTAAAAAAACTTGATGAACTTGGCGTAACCATCTATTCTACAGGAGGAACCGAGAAATTCATCAAAGACCTGGGGATCGAAGTAATCCCGGTAGAAGATGTCACTTCTTACCCGTCCATTCTGGGAGGAAGAGTAAAGACCCTTCACCCGAAAGTGTTTGGAGGAATTCTTAACCGCCAGGAAAATGAAGGTGATGTAAAGGAACTGGAACAATACGAAATTCCACAGATAGACATTGTGATTGTGGATCTTTATCCATTCGAAAAAACGGTAGCTTCGGGAGCTTCAGAACAGGATATTATCGAAAAGATAGATATTGGAGGTATTTCCCTTATTCGTGCCGCTGCCAAGAACTTCAAGGATGTGACCTGCGTATCGTCAGTAGACGATTATGAAGATTTCCTGGCTTTACTGAATGAGAAGAATGGAGAGACCAGTCTTGCCGACAGAAAAAAATTCGCTACAAAGGCATTCAATATCTCTTCACATTACGATTCGGCCATCTTCAATTATTTCAACCAGAAAGGTGAAGTGAATTCATTCAAGAAAAGCGAGCTGAAAGGAAAAGAGCTTAGATATGGCGAGAACCCACATCAAAAAGGTACTTTTTATGGAGATTTTGATGCCATGTTCGACAAACTTCATGGAAAAGAACTTTCATATAATAATCTTCTGGATGTAGACGCGGCAGTTAATCTGATGAATGAATTTAAGGGTGAAGCGCCAACTTTTGCCATCCTAAAGCATAATAACGCCTGTGGTCTAGCCCAGCGCGACACGATTCACCAGGCTTATGTAGATGCCCTGGCCGGAGATCCGGTTTCAGCTTTTGGGGGAATCCTGATAAGCAATGTGGAAATTGACGCCAAAACTGCTGAAGAAATCCACAAACTTTTTTGTGAAGTGGTGATCGCCCCTTCATATTCAGAAGAAGCCCTGGAAATTTTAAAAGGTAAAAAGAACAGGATCATTTTAACACTAAAGGATGTTGAGCTTCCAACCGACCAGGTAAGAACCTGTCTCAATGGTGTTTTGGTTCAGGATAAAGATCTTAAAACCGATAGCCTGGAAGATCTAAAACTAGCGACCAGCAATAAAGCTTCAGATGATGAGTTATCTGACATGATATTTGCGTCAAAGATCTGCAAACACACAAAATCGAACACCATCGTTTTAGCGAAGAACAAACAATTATTAGCCAGCGGAACGGGACAGACTTCAAGGGTGGATGCCCTTAAGCAAAGTATAGAGAAGGCTCACTCTTTCAATTTTGATCTTAATGGTTCAGTGATGGCGAGTGATGCTTTTTTCCCATTCCCCGATTGTGTTGAGATCGCAGGAAACGCAGGTATCACAGCGGTAATTCAGCCCGGTGGATCTATAAAAGACCAGTTGAGTATCGATTATTGCAATGAAAATAATATCGCAATGGTGATGACAGGAACACGCCATTTTAAACATTAATTTTAGTACATTTACCCAAACCTCAATACTTATACTACACTATGGGATTTTTTGACTTTCTCATTGAAGAAATTGCGATAGACTTAGGTACAGCCAACACCCTGATAATTCATAACGATAAAGTTGTTGTAGACAGCCCTTCGATTGTGGCCCGTGATAGGACCTCGGGTAAGATCACGGCCGTTGGTAAAGAAGCGGCGATGATGCAGGGGAAGACTCATGAGAATATCAAAACTATCCGCCCTTTGAAGGATGGTGTGATTGCCGATTTTGATGCGAGCGAGAAGATGCTCACCATGTTCATCAAAGAAATTCCCGCTCTTAAAAAGAAACTCTTTACTCCAGCTTTAAGAATGGTTATCTGTATCCCTTCGGGAATTACCGAAGTGGAGATGAGAGCTGTTAAAGAAAGTGCGGAAAGAGTGAATGGTAAAGAGGTTTATCTTATTCATGAACCTATGGCCGCTGCAATTGGTATTGGTGTAGACATCATGCAGCCAAAAGGAAATATGATCGTGGATATAGGGGGTGGTACTACTGAAATTGCGGTAATTGCTCTGGGTGGTATTGTTTGCGACAAATCGATTAAGATTGCCGGAGACGTTTTCACGAATGATATAGTTTATTATATGCGTACCCAGCATAATCTCTATGTGGGGGAAAGAACTGCGGAAAAAATAAAGATCCAGATAGGTGCGGCAACCGAAGATCTTGAAGTTCCGCCAGAAGAGATGAGTGTACAGGGTAGAGACCTTTTAACAGGTAAACCTAAACAGGTAAATATCTCTTACCGTGAAATCGCGAAGGCACTTGATAAATCTATCTTGAGAATTGAGGATGCCGTTATGGAAACCCTTTCTCAAACTCCGCCGGAACTTGCTGCCGATATCTACAATACCGGTATTTATCTAGCTGGTGGTGGTTCAATGTTAAGAGGCCTGGACAAGCGTTTATCACAAAAGACCGATCTGCCCGTTTATATTGCAGAAGATCCATTACGTGCAGTAGTACGTGGTACAGGTATAACCTTAAAAAGTTTGAACCGATATAAAGGGATTTTGATCAAGTAGGAGAAGTTTTAGTTTATGCAGCAGATTTTCAATTTTCTTATAAAGAATAAGAATTCCATTCTATTCTTATTTCTGCTTGCGATATCCATCTTCCTTACCATTCAGAATCATGCCTTTCACAAAAGCAGGTTTATAAGTTCTGCCAATTTCGTCACAGGTGGAATCTACTCCTGGTCCAACAGCATCAACACCTATTTGCATCTTGACGAATACAACGAGAGACTCCTGGAGGAGAACAATAAACTTCGGAATATCATCTCCAATATAAATGACAGTATCTCAATAGACAAACAACTGGACAGCACCTCTTTTGAAGGTGATTACCTGTTCAGGACTGCCCGTGTGATCAACAATAATTTCTCAAAACCTAACAATTATCTTACCCTTAACCGTGGAGAGACGTCGGGGATCCATCCTGAATATGGGGTAATTACAAGCCAGGGGATCGTTGGTATCGTAGACAGGGTAAATAAGAATTATTCCAGGGTGATTTCGATCCTGAACAGTAATTCGCGCATCAATGCCCAGTTAAAAAACACGAATCATTTTGGCAGCCTTGTATGGAATGGTGAAGACCCAAATATTGTTCAGCTAATAGATGTTCCAAGGCAGGCTCCTCTGCAAAAAGGAGATACAATAATCACTGGAGGCCGGTCGTTGATCTTCCCTAAGGGATTACCAGTTGGAAGTATAACAGACTTCAGCCTGGACCAGACCCAGAGTTATTACACGATCAATATTCATTTATTTAACGACATGACCAATATTGGTTATGTGTATGTGATTGAAAATGTAAATAAAGACGAAATTAAAGCCTTACAGGAAAGTGAACAGTAGCATAATATCAAATACACTAAGATTTGTTTTGCTGGTATTTTTACAGGTACTGGTACTTAACAATATCAATTTTGCAGGCTACATCAATCCCTACATTTATGTGCTTTTCATTCTGCTCTATCCATTCACTGGAAATCAGAGTTTGTTTTTATTCCTCTCCTTTCTTCTTGGCATGAGCATTGATATCTTTGAAGATAGCGGGGGGATCAATGCGGCAGCATGCCTGGTCGCCGCTTTCGTAAGGCCAAATTTACTCAGGTTCTCTTTTGGTATAAGCTACGACCACCAGAATATTCGCCTTTCTGCAACTCCTTTTGGAGCTAAACTGAGCTATGTTTTCCTAATGGTCATAATACATCATTTTATATTATTTTCTTTGGAAATGTTTAGCTTAAACCATATAATGATCATACTGAAAAAGACATTTTTTTCAAGTATATTCACAGTGGTTTTAACCCTTCTAAGTCTTACACTTTTCAGCAGAAAATATAGATGAGAAAAGTATTGCTTTATATTACCATACTCACCACCGGACTGATTTTTATCGGGCGGCTTTTCTATCTTCAGGTGGTGGACACTTCTCTTGCTATAAGGTCCAGGGATAATGCCATTAAGGTTATTTACGACTATCCTCAACGCGGATATATTTATGACAGGAACGGCGACCTGATGGTCTCTAACCAGCCTTCTTATGACGTGATGGTGATTCCGAGAAACCTTAAACCTTTTGACACCACAGAGTTTTGCAATATCCTGAGTATTGAACGCGAAGATCTGGAAAAAAAGCTGGATAAAGCCCGTATCTATTCACCCATGTTACCTTCTGTAGTGATCCCACAGCTCACCAAAAGTGAATATGCCATTCTCCAGGAGAAAATGAGGAAATATGAAGGTTTTTATATTCAGAAGAGGTCCCTCAGGGATTACCAGGTAGATCACAGTGCAAATGTGCTGGGATATATTGCAGAAGTAAACCAGAGTAAAATAAATAATGACCCATATTATATTTCAGGAGACCTTATTGGGCGGGCAGGCGTAGAAGCCTATTATGAAGAATTGCTCCGAGGCGTGAAAGGTGTAAAATATATTCAAAAGGACAGATTTAACCGGGATATTGGTCCATATAAGGATGGTATCTATGATACCCTTCCCGAAAAAGGAAAGGATATCAGCCTAACCATTGACGCCAAACTTCAGGAATACGGAACCCGGCTTATGGAGAATAAAAGAGGTGGTATAGTCGCTCTTGAACCGGAAACCGGTGAGATCCTGGCCTTGATTACAGCTCCTACCTACGATCCTGCCAAACTTGTTGGGCGTAAGCGCTCACCTAATTTCACCGAATTATATTACGACACCATAGCGAGACCTTTGTACGACAGGGGGCTCCTGGCTGAATATCCTCCCGGTTCGCCTTTCAAAACCCTGAATGCCCTTATAGGTCTACAGGAAGGAGTTGTTGATACCGATGATAAATTTTCCTGTAATCATGGTTATGCCTACGGAAGAGGGAGAAAACTTGGATGTCACTCCCATCGAAGTCCTTTGGATATGATCCCGGGAATAGCTAATTCCTGTAACGCATATTTCTGTAATGTTTACCGAAGGATCATTGAAAAATACCCTTCTCCACAGGAAGGTATTGACGCCTGGAATGCTCACCTAAAAAGTTTTGGCCTTGGCGATTTTCTTGGCTCTGACTTCTATACCGGAAGGCCAGGTAAAATTCCAGATTCAGATTATTACAATCAGATATATGACTACCCAACTTATAAATGGTATGCCACCGCTACCCTTTCTAATGCTATTGGCCAGGGTGAGGTTTTAATGACGCCCATTCAGCTGGCAAATATGGCGGCTACTATTGGAAATAAAGGATGGTTTTACACCCCACATATCCTGAAGGAAATTGATGGCAATCCCATCAAGGATGAAAAATTTACTAAAAAGAATTATACCACTGTCGAAGAAAGACATTTCGACCCTGTGGTAGAGGGCATGCATGAAGTATACAAGAGCGGAACTGCTTCAACACTCAGGATTCCGGGAATAGAAATCGCCGGGAAAACAGGAACAGCAGAAAACTTTACCAAAATAGATGGAAAAAGAGTTCAGTTGACTGACCACTCTATATTTGTTGCCTTTGCTCCTGTTGATAACCCAAAGATTGCATTGGCTGTATTTGTAGAGAACGGATATTGGGGAAGCAGGTATGCCGGTAGAATAGCCAGCCTTATGATAGAGAAATATTTAAAGGGCACTATCACCAGAACCGATATGGAGGAATGGATTTTAAGCCACAGTCTGGAAGAGGAATATGCAAAACCTATTAGTGGCGAACCTTTCAAAATTAACCAGTAAATGAGCAGAAGCAGCGCAGGATTTGACTGGATAAGCATTTTCATATATTTAATTTTAATCTGTTTTGGCTGGGCCAATATATATTCAGCCTCCCTGGGAACAAATACAGGTTCCTACTTTGATATGAGTCAGCCTTATGGGAAACAGGCTCTTTTCATCATCCTGAGTATTTTTCTTATCATTATTATCCTGTCGATAGAGGCAAAATTCTACCAACGCTTCTCAAGCATTATTTATTTGGGCTCACTTTTATCACTGGCCGGGTTATTTGTTTTTGGAAAAACAATTTCAGGAGCCACATCCTGGTATTCCTTTGGCAGTTTTGGGATCCAACCTTCTGAATTTGCCAAATTTGCTACAGCCCTGGCACTGGCCAAATATTTAAGCGATATACAAACAAATATCAGGCAGCTCAGTCACCAGGTTAAGGCATTTATCATAATTGCAATTCCGGCGCTACTAATCGTCCCTCAACCTGACCCGGGGAGCGCATTGGTATATGCTGCATTCTTTTTTCCTCTTTACAGGGAAGGACTGTCAGGATTTTACCTGGTTTCCGGTCTTACTGCTGTGGGAGTATTCATTCTCACCCTTCTCGTAGGTCCTTATTGGGTTTCGGGAGTTGTTATGTTTATTGGACTTCTGCTCTTTTTCAGAAAAAGAAAAAAAAGACCTGGTAGGATACTTATCACTCTTTTTGCGATCATTTCAATAGGCCTCAGTTTTTCGGTAAATTATATTTTTGAAAATGTATTTGAACAACGTCACCGTGACCGTTTCAATATTGTTCTGGGAAAGGAAGTGGATTCAAGGGGGATAGGTTATAACACCAATCAAAGTGAGATTGCTATTGGCAGCGGCGGATGGCTGGGAAAAGGATGGACAGAAGGCACGCAAACAAAAGGTCATTTTGTACCCGAACAGCATACCGATTATATTTTTAGTACGGTAGGGGAAGAATGGGGATTTCTGGGAAGCGCCATAGTTGTCCTTCTTTTTGTTTTCCTACTAATAAGATTACTTCAGCTGGCTGAGAGACAAAGGAACCAGTTTACCAGGATCTATGGCTATTCTGTGATAGGAATACTATTTATTCACTTTCTTGTTAATATAGGAATGGTAATAGGTATTTTCCCTACCGTAGGAATCCCTTTACCTTTCTTTAGCTATGGAGGATCGGGACTCTGGGGATTCACCATCCTCTTATTTGTCTTTATAAAACTAGACTCTGACCGGTTATCTTACTAAGCACATTTATCTGCAAGCAAAAGTAAGGCCGCGACAAGTAAAATAATTAGAGGGTAGATAAATTTTCTTTTCATAAGACCAGGACATAAAAAAACCCGGAACCGTGATTCCGGGTTTTTAATGATATAATATTTTAGTTTTTAACCTTCTTTTCCCGGTTCACATCTGCAAGTTTGCTACGAGTGATATTATTCATCTTCATATCGGAAAGCAAATTGATAGCTTCTTCAATATAAACATCCTTACTCAGGCTTTCATGCCATCTTTCTCTCTTTTCCTTAAGAATTGTATCGGTGGTAAAAAGCTCTTCTTCATATGGAAGTGAAGTATAGGTAAGGTTTGTTCTGTAATCTTTAATAGCGTCAAACTCCCTTGCCTTCTGTTTTTCCTGTTCAGCCTCCCTGGCATATTCACTATAACTGAGAGGGTAACTTGAGTCCTCGCTTTGAGTTTTCACCCATTTAGCGTTTTCTTCAATAAGCTTCAATTGCTCATTTTCGCTCATTCTTTTTTTACTGGCTTCAATTGCTTCTTCATATCCTACATACCCATTCCAGATATCATAGTCGGCAGCATCGATCTTATCCCATGGCAGCGGGTTTTCCTGATCTTTTTCTCCAATATCCACAAAGCTGTAACGATCTGGAACCACAACATCACTTTTCACCCCTTCAAGTTGGGTAGATCCTCCATTGACCCTGTAGAACTTCTGAGTGGTTATCTTAAGAGCTCCCATGTCTCCCATATCGTTATTTCTCAACCATCTGTTGAGGTCTATCACATTCTGAACGGTGCCCTTACCATAGGTTTGTTTACTACCAATAATAATTGCTCTTTTATAATCCTGCATAGCTGCGGCCAGTATTTCTGAAGCCGAAGCGGAAAGTTCGTTCACAAGAATCACAAGCGGACCATCCCAAAGCACCTGCGGATCTTCATCCTTCAGCACTTCCTTACGCTGGCCATTCGATTTTACCTGAACGATAGGACCTTCTTCAATGAACATCCCTGCAATATCCACAACAGTTTTAAGAGATCCTCCACCATTATTTCGAAGATCCAGTACCAGACCTTCCATTCCTTCATTCTTAAGGCGAATAATGTCCTGTTTGATATCTGAAGCCGCATTACGCTCTTCGTAATCGGTCATATCAAAATAGAATTTTGGAAGATTGATCACTCCAAACTTTCTTCCTTCTTTTTGGACCATAGAGGTTTTAGCGTACGTTTCTTCAATTTCGATAACGTCACGAGTAAGAGTTATTTCTTCAATATTACCCATTACCTTTTTACGAATTGTCAGGGTAACCTTTGTATCCTTTGGTCCTTTGATAAGGTCTACAGCGTCATCCAGGCGCATCCCAACGATACTCACAGCTTCCTTTTCATCTTCCTGTTTCACTTTAAGGATCACATCTCCTTCGCTGATCTCTTCACTCCTCCATGCCGGACCTCCGGAAATCACTTCGGTAATGGTGATATTGTCACTGTCTTTGATCAAACGAGCTCCAATTCCTTCAAGTTTACCAGACATGGCAATATCAAATCTATCCTTGTCCTGCGGAGCGAAATAGAACGTATGCGGGTCAAATTCTTCCACTATGGAATTTATATAAACTGAGAAATAATCCTCTCTTTGAAGGTCATCAGTAAAGTCATAATATCTGTCGATATTAGACAGTGTTGTCTCCCTGGCTTCTTTTTCAAGCTCAACGTCAGACTTCATTTCATAGGAATCATTCTCCTCTTTCTTCTGCTCTTCATCCTGTTTAAGGTCGTAGAAGGTAATAAGAGTGTTGAATTTCAACTGCTCCTTCCACCTTTTCCTCATTTCTTCTTTAGAAGAGGCATATTCCAGACTATCATAATCGGTATTTATCGTTTCATTTTCAGTAAAGTCGAAAGGTTCAGAGAGTATATCCTTATAAAGTGTCCTGGCCTCTTCCATTCTTTTACCCAAACGCGCATAGGTAAGATTGAAGAAGTCAATATTCTTTCCTTTGATCTGATCGTCTATTTGATTCTTATACTTGTTGAATTCCTCAACATCCTGTGCATATAGAAAACGTTTGGAAGGGTCCAGGTTTTCAAGATAATCTTCATATACATTAGCTGAAAAACTGTCATTTATCTCTTTCGCATCATAGTGACCCTGGTTCAGTACATAGGTGATAAGGTCTATAAGAAGCTTATCTTTATTGGGGTCATCAAATTTTTTAGTAGTAAAACTACAGGCAGCAGCAGCCATTAAAAGCACCACCGCTAAAATTTTAAAATTCCTTTTCATAACTCGTTTTAATTTCGTCATCGTTTGGTTACCATAAGTATAGTAAAAACTGTGCCAATGAGTTGTATAATCAGCACTAATTTGTTAAACCACTAATATAAGCTTTCCTTATTTAAATTCTTATTTTAGCAAAACCAAATATTTTTGAATGAATAAGAAAAAACCGCTTATCCTGGTCACTAATGATGATGGCATTACAGCGCCAGGGATAAGGACCCTCGTTGAAGTGATGAAAGAACTGGGAGATGTCATTGTTGTTGCTCCAGATAGTCCTCAAAGCGGGATGGGACATGCAATCACGATAAGCGACACTCTTTTTTGTGAACAGGTCACCATAAAGGAAACATACAAGCATAAAGAATATAGTTGCTCGGGAACCCCGGCCGATTGTGTAAAGATCGCCACACAGGAGATCCTGCATCGCAAACCAGATTTGTGTGTTAGCGGGATCAACCATGGTTCTAATTCTTCCATAAATGTCATTTATTCAGGTACAATGAGTGCTGCCGTAGAGGCAGGGATCGAGGGCATTCCGGCAATCGGTTTTTCCTTACTGGATTATTCGCTTAATGCAGATTTTGAGCCTACCCGAAAATATGTGAAAAACATTACAAGGAATGTTCTTAAGAATGGCCTGCCAAAAGGGGTTGTGTTGAACGTTAATTTTCCTAAATTAAAAGACTCCGAAATAAAAGGAGTCAAAGTATGCCGACAGGCAAACGCTCACTGGGAAGAAGAGTTCGACAAAAGGACAAACCCGCAGGGACGTGATTATTACTGGTTAACAGGAAAGTTCGTAAATATGGATGAAGGTGATGATACCGATGAAAAAGCCCTGGCTGATGGTTACGTTTCTGTAGTCCCCGTACAATTTGACCTTACGGCCCATCATTTTATTAAGGATCTAAGCAGCTGGTCTCTAAATGATTAAACAAAATTTATTTACCGGGTTTTTAACAGGTATCGCCGCTAATATTGCGGGGGTCATGTTATATATCACCTTACTTTCAGAGGCTGACATAGATGCGACGCTAAAAGATGCTGTAGCCAATGGTTACCTGGGAAAAATAATCGCCCTGGGCGCTATTATGAATTTCCTTCCCTTTTTTGTTTTTCTTAAAAAGAAACAGAACTATCATGCCCGCGGGGTATTACTGGCAACCGTAAGCGTTGCGGTTGCAGTGGCAATCTATAAATTCTTTTAATATGAAGTATTATATCATTGCCGGTGAAGCTTCGGGAGACCTGCATGCCTCTAACCTGATGAAGGCACTGAAGAGAGTTGATAAGGAAGCGGAATTCCGCTTTTGGGGTGGTGATCTTATGCAGGAACAGGGCGGAACTCTGGTTAAACATTATAAGGAACTTGCTTTTATGGGTTTTTCAGAGGTCATCATGAACCTCAGGACCATCTTCAATAACATTAAGTTTTGCAAAGAAGATATTAAAAGCTTTGAGCCGGATGTTATCATTTTTGTTGATTATCCCGGCTTTAACATGCGCATCGCCAAATGGGCTAAAACTGAAGGCTATAGAACTCATTATTATATATCTCCACAAATCTGGGCCTGGAAAGAGAACAGGATCAAAAAGATCAAGCGGGATGTGGACCAGATGTATGT
>JAWWBH010000066.1:0-12407 GCA_033721075.1 Christiangramia sp. | reverse complement strand
GGTAATCAAGCCCGGCTTCATAATGTGCCACAAGGTTAAGTATCCTCGCAAAACACATAAGGTCTTCCCGCATCTCCAATGACTTATTATTGATGATCTTTTTAAGGAATTCGATACACTTTTTATTATTGCCATCCCCAAAATAAAGACAGGCGATCTTATAATAGAATACCATGATATGATGCTCATCCAGCCTTCCCCTGAACTTACTTATCTTCTGGTTGATCTTTTCTACCAGTTCATCAGAATCGCCAAACTCCCCTTTCATGAACTTTAAATTCAATTTATTTGAATACAGGTAAAGAAATGATAAGGCCGCAATATTATCATCGTGCGGGATCTTGGCTTCTCGTAGGGAATCTTCAAGATGTTTAAGGGTCGTCTCAAACAATTCAGTGTGATTCAAATAAAATAATGACTCAAGGAGATAGTGACTACCTTTAAGATAGGAAACCGGATGAATTGGAATAAGGTGGTTATATTCCTTAAAAAGATCGTTCCATTTTGTGGAATAACGATAACACCCCAGGAAGTCCTGAATTAGAAAACTATACCATAAATGCGCTTTATAAAGCCAGAGTTTTTCCCTGAAACCAAGTTCCCGAAAATTATATTCAGGTAACTGCTTTTGAAAATAATCCTTGATCTCCTGAGCCTCTTCTGCAGTTCGACAATAACCCAGTTTCAGAAATATGGAGTAAAGTTCCAGGGAAACATTTGATAACTTCCCCGAAATAAGATTTAGCTTATTCAACTCCTCTGTTTGCTGAATTAGAGTTTCTGCCCGGTTCTTTATACTTCTGGTGATATATTGAGACTCTATTATCTTCTCAAGCTCAAGAATCTCATATGCCACATTCTTTTCTTCATATGTAAGTGCCAGAGACTTAACCTTATCAAGAATTTTAAGACTTTGCTTATAAAGTCCCTTATGATAAAGTATATAGGCAAAATCAAGTTGTTCCCTTATCTGAACCGGAATATCCTGATGGGCAGGATTTAATCGAAGCGAGATAAGCAATTGTTTATAAAGGTGAGCCTTGACATTAGAAAGTTGTTGTTTACTAATTTTCGTATTCTTTAATATCTCATCCTCATCATACTTCTTCTGCTTGGAGATGACCTTATAAAGATTCAAAAACTTACTATCAGTATTTACCCCTATTCTACCTACATAAAGGGAGAATTGTCTTTTTTCTGAAGCAGATAAAGATTTTATTAAAGAAAAAAGATTTTCGGTTAAGTCATTGGTCATTGTAATAGATTTATTTGTAAACACCTGATATTCAGTGTGTTTTACTGATGATTTTATGCTTCAAGTATCGTAACACCCTGCCTGAAATACCTGCTGATACATATGTTTTCCAATACTTTAGTTAAAGATAAAGCAAAAAAAATCTCATATGAGCACAGAAAAAGTAGAAATTTTTGACACTACGTTGCGAGATGGAGAACAGGTCCCTGGCTGCAAACTTAATACTCAACAAAAATTAAAGATAGCCGCAAGACTTGATGAACTGGGGGTAGATGTGATCGAAGCCGGTTTTCCGGTATCCAGTCCTGGTGATTTTTCTTCTGTAACCGAGATCTCTAAAATTGTTAAAAATGCTGCTGTTTGTGGGCTAACACGAGCGGTTAAGAATGATATTGAAGTTGCCGCAAGAGCATTACAATATGCCCAAAAGCCCAGAATTCACACCGGCATTGGGACTTCAGATTCTCATATAAAATACAAATTCAACTCAAGCCGTGAAGAGATCATCGAAAGAGCGGCAATAGCTGTTGCACATGCGAGGCGGTATGTAGATGATGTAGAATTCTATGCAGAGGATGCAGGTCGTACCAGCAATGAATTTCTTGCCAGGGTTTGCACTGAAGCTGTAAAGGCAGGTGCTACCGTGCTTAATATACCCGATACTACCGGATATTGCCTTCCTGAAGATTATGGCAGAAAGATAAAATATCTTAAAGAGCATGTAGTGGGTATCGAAAATGTAACTATTTCATGCCATTGTCATAACGATCTTGGACTTGCAACTGCCAATGCGATTGCAGGGGTTATGAATGGTGCACGCCAGATAGAATGTACTATTAATGGTATAGGGGAACGTGCAGGAAATACTGCTTTGGAAGAAGTGGTTATGATATTGCGCCAGCACCCAACCTTAAACCTGAACACAGATATCAATCCAAAACTTTTATTCGACACCAGTAAAATGGTATCTCGAGAAATGGGTATGTTGGTTCAGCCTAACAAGGCTATAGTTGGAGCGAATGCTTTTGCACACAGCTCGGGCATTCACCAGGATGGAGTTATCAAGAATCGTGAGACCTATGAGATCATAGATCCGGCCGATGTTGGCGTAACTGAATCTGCAATTGTGCTTACCGCCAGAAGTGGAAGGGCCGCCCTTGCCTTTAAGGCTAAAAAGATGGGCTATGAATTAACAAAACTTGAATTAGATATTGTATATGCCGAATTCCTGAATTTCGCTGATGAAAAGAAAGAAGTGGCAGATACTGATATTCATACAATAATGGAGATCTATAGAAAGAGTTCCAGAGCAATTGCTTAAAACTTATATGAAGAAGAAAACATTATTTGACAAAATTTGGGATTCCCATGTGGTTGAAAGTATCCCGAACGGACCTGATATTTTATATATCGATAAACATCTGATACATGAAGTGACAAGTCCGCAGGCTTTTAATGAATTAAAGGAACGGGAGATCGCTGTTTTCAGGCCTGAGCAGATCGTTGCCACAGCCGATCATAATACACCAACAGAAAATCAGCATTTACCCGTACAGGATCTTCTTTCAAGAAAACAATTGAAAGAACTTTCCCAAAACTGTGAAGAGAACAATATCACACTTTATGGCTTAGGTCATCCTTATAATGGTATCGTTCACGTAATGGCTCCCGAACTGGGCATTACCCAGCCGGGAATGACTATTGTTTGTGGTGATAGCCACACTTCAACGCATGGTGCTTTTGGAACGATTGCATTTGGAATTGGTACCAGCCAGGTTTCACAGGTATTTGCGAGCCAATGTTTGCTGGTAGAAAAACCGAAGAGATTAAGAGTGAATGTCAACGGAAAACTCAAGAAAGGAGTTCTTCCTAAGGACGTTATTCTATACATCATCAGTAAGCTGGGAACCAATTCGGGAACGGGATATTTCTGTGAATATGCGGGAAATGTCTTCGAAGAGATGTCTATGGAAGGACGGATGACGGTTTGTAATATGAGTATTGAAATGGGCGCTCGTGGAGGACTGATCGCTCCTGATGAAACCACCTTTGAATACGTAAAAGGCCGTGAGTTTGCGCCTAAAGGTCTTGAGTTTGAAAATCAGCTGGAGTACTGGAAAACTTTAAAAAGTGATGAAGGTGCCGAATTCGATAAGGAATATTCATTCGAAGCCGAAGACATTGAACCTATGATCACCTACGGAACCAATCCGGGAATGGGAATCAAGCTTACGGGGTCAATTCCTACGGAAGGAAATAAAAGTGACGCAAAGGCACTGGCCTATATGAATTTCAAACCGGGCGAGACACTGCTTGAAAAACCTATCAACTATATTTTTATAGGAAGCTGTACTAATTCCAGGATAGAAGATTTCAGGGTAGCCGCGTCCTATATCAAAGGAAAACAAAAAGCGGAGAATGTGAATGCCTTAATAGTTCCGGGATCACGTCAGGTAGCAGCTCAGATTAAAGAAGAAGGCCTGGATAAGATATTTGAAGAGGCTGGTTTTAAACTTCGTCAACCTGGCTGTTCGGCATGCCTGGCGATGAATGACGATAAGATCCCTGAAGGAGAATATTGCGTTTCTACAAGTAACAGAAACTTTGAAGGTAGACAGGGACAGGGTTCAAGAACCATACTTGCCAGCCCACTCACCGCAGCAGCCACTGCAGTAGCCGGAAAAATAACCGACTTTACAAAAAGCCTTAATTAAAATGGAAAAATTTATAACACTTATAGATACTGCTGTACCATTGGATGCTGAAAATGTGGATACCGATCAGATCATCCCTGCACGTTTCCTAAAGGCGACAGATAAAGCAGGTTTTGGTGAGAATCTTTTCAGGGATTGGAGGTTCAAAAAAGACGGCAGTGAAAATGAAGATTTTATATTGAATGATCCTAATTACAAGGGTTCCATACTTGTTGCGGGAGATAATTTTGGATGTGGTTCCAGCCGGGAACATGCTGCATGGGCTATAAAAGCCTACGGATTTAAGGCGGTTGTTTCCAGCTATTTCGCCGATATCTTTAAGGGCAATGCCCTTAATAACGGTGTACTTCCAGTACAGGTAAGCCCTGAATTTCTGCAGGAACTTTTTACCGCTATAAACAATGATCCTTCACAGGAGATAAAGATCGATCTTGAAAAACAGCAGATCGAAATAGCTGATACAGGCCTGAATGAAAGTTTTGATATAGATCCTTATAAAAAGACATGTCTGATTAACGGCTATGATGATATAGATTTCCTGGTTAGTAAACTGGAATCTATTAAAAAATTCGAGGAAAAGAAAGCTTCCAGGAAGCATCCCGAAGCTCAGATGTAAAATATAGACAATCATGAAATTAAATATAGCAGTACTACCCGGAGACGGGATTGGTCCCGAAATCACACAGCAGTCAGTAAAAGTGTTGAAGGCTGTTGCAGACCGATTTGAGCATGAGTTCCATTTTGAAGAAGCCACCGTAGGTGCGACAGCAATCGATTTTTGGGGAAATCCGTTGCCAGACTCTACATTGGAACTTTGTAAAAAATCTGACGCTGTGCTGTTCGGGGCAATTGGCGATCCAAAATATGACAATGATCCCTCTGCTAAAGTAAGACCGGAACAGGGCCTGCTTAAGTTAAGAAAGGAACTTGGACTCTTTGCCAATATCAGGCCTGTAAAAGCCTATGATAAACTTGTAGACCGGTCACCCTTGAAGGCTGAGAATATTTCAGGTGCCGATATGGTAATCTATCGAGAACTTACGGGTGGAATATATTTTGGTGAAAAGAGTACTAGCGAGGATGGTAAAAGCGCTTCCGACCTTTGCACCTATTCGGTGGAAGAAATTGAAAGGGTGGCGCATTTAGCATTTAAAGCGGCTCAATCCCGAAATAAGAAATTAACGCTTGTAGATAAAGCTAATGTTCTGGAAACCTCCAGGTTATGGCGCAAGACAGTAACTGAGCTGGGCAAGCAGTATGATGATGTAAAACTGGATTTCCTTTTTGTAGATAATGCAGCCATGCAGATGATATTGAATCCGAAACAGTTCGACGTGATCCTCACTGAAAACATGTTCGGGGATATTCTATCTGATGAAGCAAGTGTGATAGGCGGTAGTATCGGGTTACTGGAATCGGCCTCGGTAGGAGAAAAAAGTGCTCTATTTGAGCCAATTCATGGATCCTATCCGCAGGCGACCGGAAAGGGTATTGCAAACCCTGTAGCTTCCATTCTTTCAGCAGCCATGCTTCTGGACCATTTTGGTCTTGAAAAAGAAGCCGCTGTGGTTAGAAAAGCTGTAGAAGTGAGTATTCAATTTAATGTATGCACTCCAGACATCAATACAGACAATCATTATACCACTGAAAAGGTTGGAGATTTCCTTGAAAGTGTGATCAGTGATACAGATAACCATATTATAAATAATGACAATTTAAATTTTGGGCAAATGACCATTATTTAATTTTTTCTTCATTTAAGTTTGGGACCTCCTGGAATTTATTTTTCAGGAGGTTTTTTTGTCCCTGATAAGAATGAAGACCAATAGCTTTCTAAAGACTGATCCTATTTTTTCAGTTTCCTTCTTATCTCGTTTAAAGCCAGGTTGTCCTTACTTCCAAGGTGTGTATGCTTTTTAGATCCCGAAGGCTTATATGTATTATTCTGTACCTGCTCTCCTATTTCCTTATACGCGTCCCTGAATGAATTTCCCTGCATCACAAGATCGTTAATGCTGTCTACGGTAAACAGATATTTATATTTTTCATCATTAAGGTCTACATCCTTGACCTTAATAACCGAAATGGAGTGAATAAAAATATCCAGGATCTCCTTCATATTCTCCACCGCGTAGATACTGTTCTCCTTAATTAGCTGAAAATCTCTGTGATATCCGCTTGGAAGGTTATTGGTGATAAGGATCATCTCATTAGCAATAGCCTGAAGTTTATTGCACTTGCCCCTGATAAGTTCAAAAACATCGGGGTTCTTCTTATGAGGCATAATGCTGGAACCTGTGGTAAGTTCATCAGGGAAAGTAATGAAATCAAAATTCTGGCTCATATACAGGCATACATCCATGGCAAATCTTGAAAGTGTATTAGCCAGGGAAGAAATATTTGAAGTGACCGTTCGTTCACATTTTCCACGACTCATCTGGGCAGCCACTACATTGTATTTCAAGTTAGAAAAACCGAGTTCTTTGGTGGTGAATTCCCTGTCTATAGGAAAAGATGATCCATAACCGGCAGCTGAGCCCAGGGGATTCTGATCCACTATCTTCTGCCCTGCTTCCAGTAGATAAATATCATCTATCAGTAATTCGGCATAAGCAGAAAACCATAATCCAAAGGATGATGGCATGGCCACCTGAAGATGGGTATAGCCTGGCAGCAGTTTTTCCTTATGCTCTTCGGCCAGTTTTAAAAGTACATTAATGAGATCTTCAGTTTTCGTGTGAATATCCTTCAGGTTCTCTTTAAAATAAAGCTGCATTGCTACAAGCACCTGGTCATTTCTGGAACGTGCAGTATGTATCTTTTTACCGGTTTCCCCGAGCTTCTTTGTAAGTTCAAATTCTATTTTTGAATGGACGTCCTCAAAGTCTTCCTCAATCACAAAACTTCCTTTCTCCAGCTGTTCATTCAATTCATCCAGCTCTTTTAATATATTCTGAACTTCCCCGGCATCCAGTATTCCGACCTTTCCCAGCATCTTCGCGTGAGCTTTAGAGGCGATGATATCATATTTGGCAAGATGCATATCCATTTCCCTGTCGTTGCCAACCGTGAACTTTTCTATTTTCTTATCTATTGAAATGCCTTTGTCCCAGAGTTTCATAATATTAAAATTAGTTAGTGTGTCATCCTGAGCTTGTTTGACTTCGTCGAATCCTAGATTTCAGCTTCTCTATAATTCAGACCTCTCGACTTCGCTCGAGGTGACCATCAGGATATTTTTGAGTCCTAACTGTCGCACTGAGCCTGTCGAAGTGCGGTTATTTAATCGCCTTTTCAAGCAGCTTTATATATTTTTCTATTCCTTCTTCAATTTCCTTCACATAAATGAATTCATCAGCCGAATGTGACCTGGTGGAGTCACCCGGGCCCAGCTTTAACGATGAGCATTTCAGCATCGCCTGGTCTGACAGGGTCGGCGAACCATAGGTATTCATACCCAACTCTATTCCCGCCTTCACCAGCTCATGTTCTTTGGGAATAGAAGATGAGTTAAGCCTTAATGATCGAGGCGTTATCTCATCAACAGGAGCTTTTTCCTGCAGGATATCGTTTATTTCCTCATTGCTAAAACAATCGTTCACCCTCACATCTATCACCAGGTCTACCTTTGCCGGCACCACATTATGCTGGGTTCCTGCATTAATTTGTGTTACCGTAAGTTTCACCTCTCCCAGCGCCTCCGATTTTTTCTCGAAACTGAAATTCTCAAACCATTCCAGTACTTTTGCCGTTTTATAGATGGCATTATCATTATTGGGATGCGCGGCATGAGATGGCGTTCCCTTTACTACCGCATCAAATACCACTAGACCTTTTTCGGCTATTGCAAGATCCATTAAAGTAGGTTCTCCAACAATGGCCACATCTATTTTCGGCATCATCGGCAATAGACTGGCGATCCCATTTTTACCATTGATCTCCTCCTCTGCCGAGCCTGCAAAAACAAGATTATAATTCAGGTCTTCAGAATGAAAAAAGTAAGTGAATGTTGCCAGAAGAGAAACAAGACAGCCTCCCGCATCATTACTCCCTAAACCAAATAATTTTCCATCCTCTACTACAGCCTGAAAAGGGTTTCTTGTATAAGCAGAATTTGGCTGAACCGTATCGTGATGCGAATTTAAAAGTAAAGTTGGTTTAGATTTATCAAAATGTTTGTTTACAGCCCATACATTGTTAAGATGTCTGAAGAAAGGAATGTCCTTTCTCTTGAACCAGCTTTCCAGGAGTTCTGCCGTGTGATCCTCCTTTCCGGAAAACGACTCTGTTTCGATCAGGTTTTTAAGTAAATCAATAGCTTCCTTTTGTAGGTTTGAGATCTGCATTATTCTACGATTTTAGTATGAACTGAATCCTGCTGAAGTAAGCCAGAATTTCCCAAATATATCCTGGAAACTCCATTTTCAAGTGCCTGAAAACAGTTATGCAGTTTTGGCAACATCCCATCGCTAATAACTTTTTCTTCAAGCAGTTTTTGATATTTTTCCCTGTTCAAAAATTCGATCACCGAGTCATCATCTTCAGCATCGGCAAGTACACCTTTCTTTTCAAAACAGTAATATAGTTCGGTTTCATATTCCCGGCTCATGGCCTTTGAAATTTCAGCCGCAATTGAGTCGGCATTGGTATTAAGGATCTCTCCCTCCTCGCTGTATGATATAGCCGAAAAAACAGGGATAATATCCTGATCTAAAAGTGAGCTTATAAAAGCTACATTTATCTCTTCAATATCCCCCACGTAGCCGTAATCGACTTCCTTAACAGGACGTTTCCTTGAAATGACACTTTTCCCATCGGCACCACAAAGCCCTACGGCATTGCTTCCCAGTTTTTGAAGACCGGCCACAATATTCTTGCTTATGAGACCGGCGTATACCATGGTTATAACCTGCATGGAATTGGCATCGGTGATCCTTCGGCCATCAAGCATTTTTGTTTCATATCCGAGTTTTGTAGCAACTTCGGTTGCGAAATTTCCTCCACCATGAACCAGGATCTTAGGCCCTTCCATAGCAGAAAAATCCTTTAAAAATTCCTGAAACCTGGACTTGTCTTCAATTAACTTACCTCCGGTTTTTACTATTTTCAGTACTGACTTCATCTTTCTTTAATCATTTACTTTCCAGCAACCTTTTCAATACAGCCTGTGCGGCATAGGTCCTGTTTCCAGCCTGCTGAATAACCAGAGAGTCCTGGCTATTCAGAACCTCATCAGCAATAACAACATTCCTTCTCACCGGAAGGCAATGCATCACTTTTGGGTTGTTCGAATTTTCGAGTTTATCTTTTGTAAGGGTCCACTCCCTGTCAGTTTTCAGCACTTTCCCATACTGCTCATAACTGCTCCAGTTCTTCACATATACAAAATCGGCATCCTTCAAAGCTTCCTCCTGATTATGGGTCACCGAGGTCTTCTTTGTTACTTCAGGATTAAGATCATAACCCACCGGATTCGCGATTACCAGGTCCACATTCATCTTTTGCATGACCTCAACGAATGAATTAGGGACCGATTGAGGCAGGGCTTTAGGATGCGGAGCCCAGGTAAGCACTACTTTCGGCCTGTCCTTATCTTTAGTTTCAGTGACGGTGATTGCATCGGTTAAGGCCTGCAGGGGATGACCGGTCGCACTCTCCAGGTTGATCACAGGAACTGAAGCATATTTCTTGAAACTATTAAGCACCGTTTCAGCTTCATCCTTCTCTTTATCTTCCAGTCCGGGAAAGGCCCTCACAGCTATAATATCACAATACTGAGAAAGTACAGCCGCTGCTTCCCTGATATGTTCTGCCTTGTTTGAATCCATCACCGCACCATCCTCAAATTCCAGAGCCCATCCATCCTTATCCACGTTCATCGCCATCACTTCCATTCCAAGAAGTTTTGCGGCTTTCTCGGTACTTAACCGTGTACGCAGACTCGGATTGAAAAACAACATCCCAAGGGTCTTTCCTTTTCCAAGGTTAGGAACGCTATTCTCCTTCTTTAGCTGAAGGGCTTCATTTATCAATTCATCTAAACTCTCTATATCTGATAATGTGATGTAATTCTTCATTTCTTCTATCTAATTTTGTCATTTCGAAGGAGTGAAACGATCGAGGAATCTCAGACCTCCCGACTCCGGTTGAGGTGACAAGCCAAGTTTAATTTTAGTAATTCTTAAGGGCAATTTTCAATGCCTTGAAAAATGTATCAAATTGTTCTTTTTTAATGTTCAATGGTGGAAGTATTCGCAGCAACTTCTTATTGCTGGCTGCTCCGGTAAAGATCTGGTGTCGAAACAGTAGCTCCTTTCTAAGTTCAGCCACCTCAAAATCGAATTCAAGACCTATCATCAAACCTCTTCCTTTCAAATTCTTTATTTGCGGGATCTCCTCCGCTCTTTCCTTAACATATTCGAAAAGGCTTTTTGAGTTCTCAATAAGCTTTTCCTTTTCAATGATTTCCAGAACTGCAATCCCGGCAGCGCAGGCAAGATGATTTCCACCAAAGGTGGTTCCCAGCATTCCGTATTTTGGTTCAATAGCATTATCGATAAGTATTCCTCCTACAGGAAAACCATTCCCCATCCCTTTTGCAATAGAAATAATATCCGGTCTTATCCCGTGTTTCTGGAATGCGAAGAAATCGCCTGTTCTACCATAACCAGCCTGAACCTCATCGGCTATAAGAATCGTATTATAGCTCTTGCACAAATCAGCTGCTTTCAAATAAAATTCGGTGGTGGCTTCATCAAGTCCGCCCACTCCCTGAACAACTTCAAAGATCACTGCAGCAACATCGTCTTTTTTTAGCTCCTCCTCTAAGGCTTCAGCATCATCAAATCCGACTTTAGTAGCCTTATGTCCGGTATTAAACGGAGATTTTATCGCTTCATTATCTGTCACAGCTACCACGCCGGAAGTTCTGCCATGAAAGGCCTTTTCGAAATAGATCACCCTGTCCTTTCCGGTATGGAAAGAGGCCAGTTTCAAGGCGTTTTCATTTGCTTCAGCTCCCGAATTACATAAGAAAAGGCTATAATCATTTATTCCGGAAACTTTTTCCAGTTTACTTGCCAGTTCCTGCTGTAAAGGATTTTTTACCGAATTGGAATAAAAGCCGATCTCCCTTAACTGCTTAGTGAGTGCATTTACATATGCAGGATGTGAATGCCCTATGGAGATCACGGCATGTCCTCCGTAAAGATCGAGGTACTTATTGCCATCTTTATCATAAACATAAGAACCCTCTCCTTTTACCGGGGTAATATCATATAGCGGATATACATCAAATAGATCCATAATTACTGATCTGAAATATTATTGATTTTTTTAAATGAAGCCTGGATTCCTTTAATTAAGGATGAACTCAGGCCGTTATGTTCCATTTCATTTAGTCCTTCTATGGTACAACCGCGTGGAGTGGTCACTTTATCTATCTCCTCTTCCGGGTGCCGGCCAGATTCGATCAGCAGACTTGCTGCCCCCAGACAGGTTTGCATAGAGAGCTCCTGAGCGTCTTTCGCGTCAAACCCGAGCTGTACAGCCCCCTGAGTCGTAGCGCGTATTAGACGCATCCAGAATGCCACTCCGCTGGCACATATCACCGTAGCAGCCTGCATTTTATTCTCAGGAATAATAATACTTGTGCCCAGGCGGTTGAAAATAGCTTCGGCTATGCCTATACGTTTCTTTCCATTTTCGTTGCTACACAGGCAGGTCATTGATTTGCCAACCGCTATAGCCGTATTAGGCATGGAACGGATAATAAAATGTTCCTCTCCCACAATATTTTCTATTCTCGGGATCTTAAATCCTGTGACCGTAGAAATGAGGACATGCTTATCTGTAAGTTCGCCCTTGATCTCCTCCAGAATTCGCTCCAGTTGAGTTGGCTGCACCGAAAAGATAAGAATATCAGAATTCCTTACCGCCTCCAGGTTATCTGATGTCACCTTAACTTTGGAATATTCCTCGTAATCGGTAATATCCTCTGTCTTTCTCTTGGTGAGATACAAACTTGTGTAAGCATTGCTAAAGATGAGTCCTTTCGCTATGGAAAGGCCCAGATTACCGGCACCCAGAATTGCTATTTTCATAATAGTAGTTTTTATTTTTCGTCAAGCTGAACTTGTTTGACTTCTTCGAATCATAAATTTCAGCTTCTATGAGATCCTGAACTAAGTTCAGGATGACGCTCCACTCAATTTATACTTCCTGTCATTCCGAAGGAGTAAAGCGACTGAGGAATCTCAGACCTCTGGACTCCGCTCGAGTTGACTTAAAAGTAACTGGCTTTTAAATCCAGTCCTGACTTCTCGTCCAGGCCAAACATCAGGTTCATATTCTGAACCGCCTGGCCAGACGCTCCTTTCAACAGGTTATCAATGATACTTGTTACCAGCAACTTGTTTCCAAACTTCTGTAGTTTCAAT
>JAWWBH010000065.1:0-12545 GCA_033721075.1 Christiangramia sp. | reverse complement strand
TTAAAAATAATTTATATCTTTAACCCTTTAACTAATTAAATTAAGACAAACAGTAATGAAAAGATTATTTTCTATTTTGGTAATCGCCGCGATTACGGTTCTTGGGGCCTACAATCTAAAGGCGGCTAACAGCGCGAATACAATGCCAGGAACGATTGTGACCTTTGTTCAAGACGACGAAGAGGCTGCAGCTGGCGATGAAGCAGAGGAAGAACTTGGTTTTCACCAGGAACTTAAGAAACGTTTCATCGAGGGTGGTCCTGCGTTTATGGGGATCGTTCTATTATGTTTAATTCTTGGTCTGGCTATTGCCATTGAGAGAATTATCTTTTTAAACCTTTCAACAACTAACACTAGAAAGCTTGCTCAGGATGTTGAGGATGCCCTTAATAGTGGTGGAATTGAAGCAGCTAAAGAAGTTTGTAGAAATACAAAAGGACCTGTTGCTTCTATTTATTATCAGGGACTTGACAGAGCTGACGAAAGCATTGAAGCAGCTGAGAAAGCAGTTGTGGCTTACGGAGGTGTTCAAATGGGACAACTTGAGAAGAACGTATCTTGGGTTTCTTTATTTATCGCACTTGCTCCTATGCTTGGATTCATGGGTACTGTAATCGGGATGATTCAGGCCTTTGACCGTATCGAAGCAGCAGGAGATATGCAGCCATCACTTGTGGCAGGAGGTATTAAGGTAGCACTTCTTACTACAGTATTTGGTTTGATTGTTGCGATTATTCTTCAGATTTTCTATAACTACATTATCGCTAAGATAGACAGTATCGTAAACGATATGGAAGACGCGTCTATCCTGCTTATCGATATGTTGGTAGCTTACAAGAATAAAAAAAGAATCTAAGACAAAATAAATTATGACCTTACATAAAGTATTAAAATATCTGGCACTTGTTATTGGTGTGATAGGATTGATCCTTCTTGGAAGGATCATCGCCACCGGTGACGACGCCATTAAAGCCTCGGCAGACCTTCAGGCCAGTCATCTTGATCCGTACATGTGGATCGCATATCTGGTTTTACTTGCAGTTATTGTATTAGTGGCAATATTTGTGATAGTAGGTTTATTCAGAGGTAATATAAAGAACACTATAATTGCAGTTGGATCATTTGTATTGATCGTAGTTGTAGCTTACGTGTTAAGTGATGGTACTGCAAGAGAATTAAAAGACGGTAGTATGCTTTCAGCATCTGGTGATCACTGGGTGGGAGCAGGTTTATTTACCTTCTACATCCTTGCTGGAATTGCTGTTGGAGCAATGATTTTTTCAGGTATTAAAAAATTGGCTAAATAATTATGGCAAAGAGATCAGCACCGGAAGTGAACGCTGGTTCCATGGCAGATATCGCTTTCCTGCTTTTAATCTTTTTCCTGGTAACCACTACCATTGAAACAGATAGCGGGATAAGTAGAAAGTTGCCGCCATGGCAACCTGAAGACGTGGAGCCTCCGGTAATTAAACAACGTAACATCTTTACCGTACTGGTGAATAGTAACAATCAGTTACTGGTAGAAGATGAAGAGATGGAGCTTTCTGAATTACGGGAAGCTGCTGTAGAGTTCCTTGATAATGGTGGAGGAACCGGTGATGAGGCTTGTAGTTTTTGCCAGGGTCCAAAAGATCCATCTTCTTCGGTGAACCCTCAAAAGGCTATTATTTCTCTGGTTAATAACCGTGGAACAGAATATGGTACGTATATCGCTGTACAAAACGAACTTGTGGCTGCTTACAATCAGCTGCGTGATCGTGAGGCCCAGCGTATGTACGGAATGACTTTTACTCAGATGGAGAAGAATTACAACGATCCTAACTACAATGGTGATAAAGAAGCATTAAAGGAAAAGATCGATGTGATTACTGATATGATCCCACAGAAGTTATCTGAAGCCGAACCAACAAGCTAATAAAGCTTAAAAACCGAAAACGACTTTAATTATGTCTAAATTTAAAAAGAAAAAATCTGGAGATCTGCCTGCTATTAGTACGGCATCTTTACCTGATATCGTTTTCATGCTTCTGTTTTTCTTTATGGTGGCCACGGTAATGCGTCAGAACACTCTGATGGTTGAAAATAAATTACCGTTCGCTGATCAGGTTGAAAAACTTGATAAGAAAGATTTGATCATGTATATCTATGCCGGAAAACCGAGTCAGAGATATAGAGCGCAATATGGAAACGAAGCCCGTATTCAGTTAAATGATAAGTTTGCGAGTGTGGAAGAAGTTCAGCAGTTTATTTACTCTGAACGTGAGTCTAAAAGGGAAGAGTTAATACCTTACCTTACCACAGCACTTAAGGTAGACGAAGAAACCAATATGGGTCTTGTTTCAGATATCAAACAGGAATTAAGAAAGGCTGAAGCTCTCAAGATCAACTACACTACAGTAGTTGGAGATGCGATGCAAAATGTTCAATAATCTTTTCGATTTAATTATATAAAGCATCCTGTCTGGGTAAAATCAGACAGGATGTTTTTTTATATTTAGACTTCAGATCTTAAATAAAAATGAGCTTCAAAAAATACCTGGTCTTATTTATTATGGTTTTTCCGCTTTTTATGAAGGCGCAGGAAGAAAAGGACAGGTATAAAATACCAGATAGCATTCCATTTAGCATAGATAGCCTTTACAGGGAAGATCAGTTCTATGTTGGCTTTAGCTTTAATCTGGTCACCAATAAACCCTCCACGATCTCCCAGGAAAGCTTCTCCGGAGGTTTGCATTTGGGTTTCATACGCGATTTTCCTTTGAACGAAAGGAGAAATGTTGCTTTAGGATTGGGGTTAGGCTGGTCTATTAATAGTTACGGGCAGAATTTATTTATAGGGGAATCTACTGAGGGGAGCACAGTTTTTAGAAGCCTGGATGATAATGATGATTATGACACCAATCGATTTACTACCCAGCTCGTGGAGGCTCCAATAGAATTTCGCTGGCGTACTTCCACTCCCGGAACCTATAAGTTCTGGCGAATTTACACAGGTTTAAGACTGGGTTATATGTATAACTTTAGAAGTAATTATAAGGATAAGGATACACAGGTAATAATTAATGACCTTCCTGAGCTCAACCGTTTTCGTCTTGGAACAACCTTTACTTTTGGTTACAACACCTTTAATTTTCAATTCTATTACGCCCTTAATCCCTTCTTCAGGGATGCATCTGTAGATGAAAAGGAGCTTGGACTTTCTACCTTAAAAATAGGTCTGACATTCTATATTCTGTAAACCAGAAATTGAATACCACTAATTGAGGAATTAATCCGGCAAGAATTCCCAGTATTATTTCCCAACCTGAATGAGCCTTATAATAGAGGCGTGAAGAGGCTGTAAGACCCGTGGCAATGATCAGAAAACTGATGGTGTAAATAAAATAAAGGTGAAAATAGATGCAGAAGCCTGCGACGAACATTAAAAGACCCGATATGCCTGCCATATGAAGGCTCAGCTTTATCCTGAACCAGGTTAAGATATATGTGATCGTCGCCGAGATAAGGATACCTACAAAATAATAAAAGAGCCCCGGATAATTGTATATGTTTAGAATCTGGTTAAGCACCATAAAGCTTAATAGTAGAAAAAAGAAAAGAGGCCATTTTCTTTCTTCTGCGGTCTCCAGGAATATGTTGTTCACTTTACCCAGATTTTTCAGTAAAAAGTAAAAGACAACCGGGATGAATATGGTAATGATCGCTATCGCCAGCAGCTTTGCCTTGATTATTTCCGCAGGAAAATAACGGGGTATAAATAGGAAGTAGAAAAGACTTCCGGCAAATGGCATCCATAGTGGATGAAATAGATAGGAGGCAAGCTTAAGAATAAATTTCATCAAATTTCTTTACGTAATCTTGCTACGGGAATATCTAGTTGTTCCCGGTATTTGGCTACTGTTCTTCGAGCTATAGGATAACCTTTATCCTTTAATACTTTCGCAAGTTTCTCATCTGTTAATGGCTTGCGCTTATTTTCTTCCTCAATAGACATTTCAAGGATCTTTTTGATCTCCCTGGTCGAAACCTCTTCTCCCTGATCATTGGTCATTGATTCTGAGAAGAATTCCTTAATTAGCTTGGTGCCGTAGGGTGTGTCTACATATTTTGAGTTAGCCACCCGCGAAACTGTTGATACATCCATTTCAATCTCATCTGCAATATCTTTCAGGATCATTGGCCTGAGGTTACGCTCATCACCGGTAAGGAAATATTCCTTTTGGTAATTCATTATGGAACTCATAGTGACCATAAGGGTTTGCTGGCGCTGTTTAATAGCCTCTATAAACCATTTTGCGGCATCCAGTTTTTGCTTGATGAACATTACAGCATCCTTCTGGGCTTTTGTCTTCTCCTTGGATTCCTTATAACCTTTAAGCATGTTGCTGTAATCCCTCGAGATATGCATCTCAGGAGCGTTTCTTCCATTAAGGCTAAGCTGAAGTTCACCATCTTCTATCTTAATCGTAAAATCGGGGATCACATGCTCCACCATTCGGGTATTCCCCGAATATGCTCCGCCAGGTTTTGGATTTAAATGCTCGATTACATCTATAGCATCACGTAATTCATCTTCACTTATATCATGGCGGGCAAGAAGTTTATTGTAATGTTTTTTGCTAAAGTGATCAAAGGATCTCTCGATGATTTCAGTGGCCAGGGTTACCTGCTTGGTAGCTTCCTTTCTCTTTAACTGGATGAGAAGACATTCCTCAAGATTGCGGGCACCTACACCCGGAGGATCCAGTTTTTGTACTTTCTGAAGGACCTTCTCAACAGTCTCTTCATCTGTATAAACATTCTGAGTGAAGGCAAGATCATCTACAATATCCTGTACACTTCGCCTTATATAACCACTTTCATCAACACTTCCCACAAGAAATTCGGCGATCTCATGCTCGGTGTCATTAAACCTGAAAGTGCTTAACTGGGTCTTTAAATGCTGGGTAAATGAGGTTCCGGCAGCATACGGTACCTGTTTATCATCATCATCGGGGCTGTAATTATTTGTCTGAAGCCTGTAACTGGGAACCTCATCATCACTAAGATATTCGTCAACGTCGATCTCGGTCTCTATGGTCTCATTATCATAATCATCTTCATTATTCTCATTGCTGAGATCGTCGTATTCATCGATTCTTTCTTCCTTACCATCCTCCAGGGCCGGATTTTCTTCCAGTTCCTGCTTGATCCTCTGTTCAAATGCCTGGGTGGGCAGCTGAATAAGTTTCATAAGCTGGATCTGCTGAGGAGATAGCTTTTGAGACAGTTTTAGATTTAATTGTTGTTTTAGCATATAAAATTGCTTCTCTAACAAAAATAAGGAAAATCCAGACCATACTGGCTTTGGCACGACCTATGATTGTGGTAAAATTTTGTTAAGGACGTTTGTAGTAATCCAGACTTCTAATTTTCCTGGGAAGTGGAATTTCAAAATTCATAGTTTCTTGAGTTATTGGATGTTGGAAAGAGATTTTGGCAGCAAAAAGGTATAATGTTTTTGCTTTAAAAAAACCTGATTCTTCCTTGCCATATTCATTGTCTCCTACCACCGGGTTCCCGTTTCTTGCCAGGTGTATCCTTATTTGATGTGTTCTACCTGTTAACGGAATCACTTCCGCCAAAGTATATTTTTCCTCATCAATTTTGAAGGTCTCCGTGGGTGTTATTTTTGTCCTGGCAGCTTTATCCTTAATATTTGAAATGATCTCAATGGATTCAGGAATTTCTCCTCTTACAAGTGCATAATAGGTCTTTTTTATCTTCTTTGACATAAAATCCCTCTGGATTCCAATAAGTGCTTTTCCTGTTTTAGCGCAAATAAGTATTCCCGACGTTGGATTGTCTAATCTGTGAGCTGGAAGGGGAACATTTAATGTGTCTATGGCTTTTGAAGGCTCTAAGTTATATGGAAGGGCATTTTGTATCGTCTTGAAGTAGTTTCCGCTGGTAGGATATCCTGCAGGCTTATGGATCACGGCTAGATCTTCATCTTCAAATAGGATGTCAATTTTTAATTTGAAGATCTTCTTTTCAGACCCTTCCTGTTTTAAAAGGTCAATTTTCTGTCCTTCCTTAATCCAGTCGGCTGTAGAAGCTTTCCTGTCGTCAATTAGAATAAGCCCTTTTTTAATGGCTTTTTTGATGCCACTGCGTGTATGGATTGAGGTGAAGATGGAAACCGCATATTCCTGCAATCTAATTTTCTCAGAGACTGCAGGAACAATATGCGATTCAATTATGTTCAAAAAACTAAAATTCTGCGTTCTGTGGAGTACGGGGGAATGGGATCACGTCCCGGATATTAGTCATCCCGGTTGTGAACTGCACGAGCCTTTCAAAACCTAATCCAAACCCGCTGTGTACACAGGTTCCGAATTTACGGGTGTCCAGATACCACCAAAGTTCTTCTTCAGGGATATTAAGGGCCTGCATCTTTTCTTTAAGGACCTCGAGGCGTTCTTCACGCTGACTTCCTCCCACGATCTCTCCAATCCCTGGGAAAAGGATATCCATGGCCCTTACGGTCTTCTGGTCTTCATTGAGCCTCATGTAAAAAGCTTTAATGCTAGCAGGATAATCGAAAAGGATCACAGGAGATTTAAAATGTTTTTCCACCAGGTATCTCTCATGTTCACTTTGAAGATCGGCACCCCATTCTTCGATGATATAGTTGAATTTTTTCTTTTTGTTAGGCTTCGAGTTCTTAAGGATCTCGATGGCCTCGGTATAACTTACCCTTTTGAAATTATTTTCCAGTACGAAATTAAGCTTCTCAAGAAGGTTCATTTCGCTTCGTTCGGCTTTTGGCTTTAGTTTGTCTTCATTCGCCTGTCTTTCAGCGAGGAACTCCAGGTCTTCCTTGCAGTGCTTCATCACGTATTTCAAAACATACTTGATGAATTCTTCTGCCAGGTCCATGTTTCCGTCAAGGTCGCAAAAAGCAATTTCGGGTTCTATCATCCAGAATTCAGCAAGGTGACGGGAAGTGTTGGAATTTTCAGCCCTGAAGGTAGGGCCAAAAGTATAGACCTGACCAAGCCCCATAGCGAATGCTTCAGCTTCTAACTGGCCAGATACCGTAAGATTGGTCTCTTTTCCAAAGAAATCTTCCTTATAATTGATACTCCCATCTTCGTTCTTTGGAGGATTCTTCATATCCAAAGCCGTAACCCTGAACATCTCTCCGGCACCTTCAGCATCACTCCCCGTGATAATAGGGGTATTCACATAATGGAAATTCTTATCCTGGAAAAATTTATGCACGGCATAGGAAAGTTTACTGCGAACTCTCATTACAGCTCCAAAAGTGTTGGTACGAACCCTAAGATGAGCCTGCTCCCGAAGTTTTTCCATACTGTGCTTTTTGGGTGAAAGAATAGTATATTTCACCTCCTCAGGATTTGCATCTCCCAGGATCTCAAGCTCGGTCACCTCGATCTCCACACGCTGCTGGCTTCCCATACTTTCCTTGAGGGTGCCTTTTACAGAGATAGCGGCGCCAACGCTTATTCTTTTAAGAAGCTCTTCATCGGTATTTTCAAAATCGATAACACACTGAAGGTTTTTTAAGGTAGAACCATCATTAAGGGCTATGAACCTGTTGCTCCTGAAAGAGCGAACCCAACCTTTGGCGTGGTACTCCTGTAAAAACTGATCACTTTCCAGTATTTCAGCGATTTTTGCTTGTATCATTTACTCAAAATTTAGAAAAAACAAAGATAGTTTTTAGCCTGAATCTTACCAAGCCAGGCTATTTCATTAATATTTTTAATTGTCCTGAAACCTTTCTTCCAGTTCCTGCTCATTTTCGTCCTCTTCTATGATCTTCATGGCAGGCTCTTTCATTACATTCTTATTGGCGATGCTGCGTTCAAGGGATAATAGTAAAGAAGGTAAGAGAAGCAGGTTTGCCAGCATGGCGAACAACAGGGTTGCTGAGACCAGCCCTCCCAGGGCTACGGTTCCTCCAAAACTACTGATCATGAATACCGAAAAACCAAAGAACAATACAATGGACGTATAGAACATGCTAACACCTGTTTCTCTCAGGGCAGCATAAACCGATCTTTTTATCTTCCAGTTATGGGCCTTAAGTTCCTGCCGGTATTTTGCCAGGAAATGTATGGTGTCATCTACAGAGATTCCAAAAGCTATACTGAATACCAGGATCGTTGAAGGTTTAATTGGAACTCCAAGGAAACCCATCATTCCGGCTGTTACCAGTAAAGGCAGAAGATTGGGAACCAGTGAAATAAGGATCATCCTGAAACTTCTGAACATCCAGGCCATTAAACCTGCGATAAGAAGTATTGCAAGGCCAAGAGAAATTATAAGATTTCTAACCAGGTAATTTGTGCCTTTCTGGAATAATAAGGCCTTTCCCGTCAGGGAGACCTCATATCTTTCTTCAGGAAAGATCTTATTGATCTGCGGAATAAGATCCTCCTCGATGCTTTCCATTTTTTCGGTTCCCACATCTTCCATGAAGGTAGTAATACGTGCATACTGGCCGGTAGAATCTACATAGGCCTGCATAAAACCATCGTTTGAAGAAAGGCTTTTTGCGTAGGGCATTATAAAGTTTCGTTCCTGTGAAGAGGGAAGCTGATAATATTTTGGATTTCCGTTATAATATGCCTGTTTGGAATATTTAACCAGCCTGGTGACTGAAAGCGGTTTTGAAAGCTCCGGAATGTCTTCGATGAATTTTTCCAGCTCGTCAATTCTTTTAAGAGTTGAAAGTTTCAATACTCCTTTTGGTCTCTTGGTATCCACGAGTATTTCAAGAGGCATTACCCCGTCAAATTCACTTTCGAAGAATTTTACATCTTTAAAGAATTGTGTGTTTTGTGGCATGTCCTCCAGAATGCTGCCTGAGATCCTGATGTTGTATATTCCAATGATACTGGCGGCCAATAATGCGACAGATGTGATATAAATAGCTATCCTGTGGTATCTTACCATCTTTTCCATCCAGTTCACAAACCCGCCAATCCATCGTTTAGTAAGATGTTTTAAGTGTCTGTCCTTAGGAGGTTTAAGGTAGCTGTAGATCACCGGGATGATAAGAAGGCTTAGGATGAATATCGCAAGGATATTGATCGAAGCCACTACCCCAAATTCGCGAAGCAGCTGGCTATCGGTTAAAATGAAGGTGGCAAAACCTGAAGCAGTGGTCACATTTGTCATAAGGGTGGCGTTTCCAACCTTGGTGATAACTCTTTGAAGAGATTTTGCCTGATTTCCGTGCTTTTTTATCTCCTGCTGGTATTTATTGATAAGGAAGATACAGTTAGGGATCCCTATCACGATGATTAGTGGGGGTATCAATGCCGTAAGTATCGTAATCTCATAATGAAGGAGACCAATAACCCCAAAGGCCCACATCACCCCAATGCATACTGTGAACATGGAGATAATCGTGGCTCTAACAGACCGGAAGAAAAAGAAAAAGATAAGCGAGGTAACTATTAAAGCCGCCACAATAAAAAGCCCTATCTCATCGACGATATTCTGTGAATTCAGGGTTCTTATATAAGGCATCCCGGAAACCCGAACATCAATATTATGCTTTTCCTCGAACTCCTGAATAAGAGGGTCGAGCTCTTCCAGTACAAATATCTTTCTGGCTTTGGTGTTCACCAGCTCTTTGTTCAGATAGAGGGCAGATTGTATGGTATTTGAATGGGAACTATATACCAGGTTTTCGTAAAAAGGAAGTTCGGTAAAAAGCTTATTCTCAAATTGTTTTAACTCCAGGCTGTCGGGAGCTTCCCCCAGAACAGGCTGCATCTCAAATCTCTTTGGATCTTCAAGTTTTTTAAGTTCCTGCAGGCTGGCAGGAGAGATGATATGATCTACTTCCGGGTATGACTGAAGCTTTTCGGTGAGCTTATTCCATGCCTTGAATTTCTCGGGTGTAAAGAGTGCAGAATCCTGAACTCCCAAAAGTATAAGATTTCCTTCCTCGCCAAATTTATTCAGGAAATCGGTGTATTTAATATTTACCTCATGATCATCGGGCATCAGATTCGCCTCGGTATAGGAAAAACGCATGTTCTTCCACTGAGTTGAAAGCAAAAAGGTCGCAACCCCTATCATGACGATGATAGTGATCCTGTTTCGTAAAATTAAACGTGCGATGGAGTTCCAGAATCCAAAGCTAAAAATCTTATGCATGGCAGTATTTTAGCGGCGCAAAGGTAAAAAAAGCTCCATTAATTAGTTTGGTATTCAGCGATTAATCTTCCAATAATTATAACTGAAGCTGCAGGGTGAATTTGAATGAGAAATTCTGCTTAAAACCGGGGAGATGATAAGCCCCGTATCTATATGCTGCACTTAGCCCAAATCCGGCAAAAATCTTGTTCAGCTCTATTCCCGCTTCCGAATAACCTTGTTCCAGCGTATTAAAAGTAATATTCTTATGATTACCTATATCAGTAAAATCCCCGATAGCATGCCTGGAAATAAATACCAGTTCCGGCTGGAAACCATCTGTGATCCTGAAGGGCCTTAACTGGTGACGTATATGCAGCATCGCCTGACGATCACTATAAAACTCATTGAAATACATGGTCTCAAAGCTATTTCTTCCTGCCACCGAAAATCTTTTGAAAATCTTCGAACGGTTTGGGTTGTTGGGATAGGCATGGAAAGCATGTGTTAAAGGCAGGTCACCAAAGGAGTAATTCCCTTCTAAAATGAATTCGGTTCTGGACTGGTCAAGTCTTTTGATTTCATGTTCCGCTTTTATTCCAATCCTTGTAAAATTGAAGTCTCCACCAAAGGCCGTGACAGATTGCTGGATCTGGCCGGTGAACTGGGGAAAGTTCTTTTCAAGTAAAATATTCTTTACCGGAGTGCTTAGGAATTTTGAAAAGGGCTGCCATAAAAAAGACAGTGTGGCGGTGCTAAGTTCATAATTCCTGTATTCGTCACCCTGCTTTAAATAACTGTAATCCTGGATCTGCCAGATCTCCTCACGTCCCAGCCTGAGCTCTGTATTTAACTTGGGGCTTAACCTGTGTTCCAGGCTGGTCCAGTAAGTACGGTAATTATAGAAATAGTTAATATTTACAAATCTGGGTTCAAGAATAGAAAAGGTATTCTGACCTTTCAGGTAATCGAAGGAAGCGATTTCCTGAATATCCCTTGAAAAGAAAAAGTTCAGATTGGTGCCATTCCTTTTGTCAAGGTATATCTGCGTTCCTATTCCATATTTAACCACTTCATCTTTAAATCCATAAGTGGTATAGCCGTTAAGGTTAAATTTTTTTGAAACCCGGTGGTTCGTTTTTCCTCCAAATCCAAGTCTTATCCCTTCATAATTATTGAACTTGAAGACCTTGCTCAGGTCAAGGTCCCAGAAACCCAGGGGATAGGATCCCGAAGCGATGGCATTCTTTACTTCGATCTTTCGCTTTACATTTCCTGCTTTTAAAAGACTGTCTACCCTCTTTCTTGTCGCTTCATCTCTGTATGTAAACTCTATTTCGCGATTATTACTCCAGAATATTGAATCTCTATTTCCGGCAAATTCTTCTACATCGATTTCCGCACCCGGATTGGTGATTTCTCCCGTGAAATCTAAATTAACATCAGAATTTTTCGTGGTGGAAGTCAAATAAAGATCGCTGGATATTTCTTTTGATCCAAAAATACTATTTAGAATTCCCTTCTTCTGTTGAACGGCTCCTACAGATATGGTGCCGCCAAAAACCGCAATTTCCTTTCCACCAGAACCGGGTCGTATGGTCGTGGTTTGTTCAGAGGGAAACCAGATGTCTTTTTCGGGATAATATTTGTATTCGTGAATTACCTCCAGTTTCACTGCGCCAAGTAACTGCGCTTTGGCTTTCTGAATAGCCAGGCTTAAAGTGTCCAGGTAGAGTATACCTTCAAGCCCTGCTACGACCTTTTCACGCCTGGGTTTGAAATAGACTATATAGGCAGGCCTTTCAGTAGAGGTTGTGTCAAGAATATTATATTCGTAATTTCTAAGAGCCTTCCGGGACAGAGGTCCGGCATATTCTGTCTTATATAGCTGATAATCTTTTTTGTAGAGGGAAAGCGGGTTCACTTCCATAGCCAGGACATTATACACGGGTTCTTCAAAACCAGCAGTTTTAATTCCGGTTACTAATTCTTTCCGGCCTTTATTCCTTATATATAAATGTTCTGATACTTTTTCTGAAAGATAAGCTCTTCCTTCATCTATAATGGTTTCAATGGTTGCGGAAGTCGAATCTGCGCTCAGCTCTATCTGGCTTTTATGATTATCGATAATGAATTTTGAATAGGAAGTGTAACGGAAGCCTTCCAGCGCCTTTTCCGGATCGTTGTCCTTTCGCTTTTGGATTGCTCTTCTTATAAGTTCTTCAGTGGGGTCTGGCCCTGATGAAATCAAAACAGTATTGAGCTGTTCAAAGGAAGGACTAAGGCCAATCTGCAAATAACGGGTGCTTCGATGTACCTGTGTGGTTAAGGGCTTAAAACCTACATAGGATACCGATATTTTGAGAGTGTCTTTAGTTAAG
>JAWWBH010000064.1:0-12552 GCA_033721075.1 Christiangramia sp. | reverse complement strand
GGGATTGCCGATTTCAGATCTATTCGATTTATCCGGATGTATCTTTCCGATTTTCAGGATCCCACTTTGTTGAGATTTGGAACGATGGACCTGGTAAGAGGGGATTACCGAAGATATACTCAGAGTCTCTTTGAGGATGAGGGCCGCCCTGATAACCCCAATACCCTATTTGAGGTTAATGCGGTTAATATTGAAGAGAACGAAAATCGTCAGCCTATACCATATGTGCTTCCTCCGGGCGTGGTGCGTGAAGAGCTTTATGAGAATAATACCAATATAAGGCAGAATGAGCAGTCACTTTCCCTGAGAACCTGTGGTCTTGAGCCCCAGGATGCAAGGGCTGTGTATAAGAATTTTCAGGTAGATATGCGTCAGTATGAAAACCTGGAAATGTTCCTTCATGCTGAATCTCTAGTGAACAGGCAGCCACTTAAGGATGGACAGCTGGTGGCTTTCATTAGAATGGGAACCGACTTTAGTGATAACTTCTACCAGATAGAAATTCCGTTATCTCCAACCTTATTCGGGGCTTCCACAGCTGATGAGATCTGGCCCGAAGTGAACCGGCTTAATCTTCAGCTGGATCTTCTTCAACAGATAAAGACTGCTGTCCTGGGAGATCCTTCATTAAATTCTACCGAACTGAACTTCTTTACTGAAGACCTGGCCCAAATAGATGCTCAGGCGCCATATGATATGGGGCAATTGAGAATTGGTGTAAAAGGGAATCCGAGTTTTGGAAATATCAGACTTCTCATGCTGGGTGTGAAAAACGGTACCCGGATAGATGGGGTGACCGATCTCTGTGGAGAAGTATGGTTCAACGAATTAAGACTTTCCGATCTTAAGAACGAAGGAGGTTGGGCCGGAGTGGTTAGTATGGATAGTAATCTTGCCGATTTCGCCAATATTTCAGCAACAGGAAGAAGAAGTACTGTTGGTTTTGGAAGTATTGAACAGGGGCCAAATCAGCGCAGCAGGGAAGATCTTCAGCAATATGATATGGTCACCAATGTGAATATGGGGCAGCTGCTTCCAAAGAAATGGGGGGTAAAGATCCCGGTTAATTACAGTAGAGGCGAAGAGCTTATCACTCCTAAATATGACCAGGAATTCCTGGATGTTGAGCTTGACACAAGACTCGAAAATATAGTGGAAGCCGATGAAAGAGAGGCTGTGAAAAAACAATCCCAATCCTATACGAAAAGGGAGAGTATAAATGTGATAGGCCTTCGTAAGGAAAGAACAGGAGAGAAAAAACCTATGCCTTATGATGTGGAGAACTTCGCTTTTTCTACATCATATAACCAGATAAACCATCGTGATTTTGAGGTGGAAGAAAGCCTGGACCAGAGTATCAGGGTGGGAGGGACCTATGAGTTTAATTTTCCGGAGAAGTCGGTAGAGCCACTTAAGAAGATCACGGTTCTGGATAGCAGTGATTACTTTGCACTGTTAAGAGATTTCAATTTTAATTATCTGCCTTCAAATATCAACGCGAGCTCCAATATTTTCAGGCAGTATAATCAGCAAAAGTTCAGATCCCTGGATCTTAGTGAGAATGATATCGGGATCCCCACTCTTTACCAGAGAAATTATATGTTTGACTGGCAGTATGGGATCAATTATAATCTAACCAGGTCTTTGAGTTTTGCATTTAATGCCAGCAATAACAGGATCATTAGAAATTATATAGACGAAGAAGGATTTGCAGACAATAGTATAGGCCTTTGGGATGACTTTTTCAATATTGGTGAACCTAATCAGCATTACCAGACCTTGCAGGTGAATTACCAGATACCTTTTGAGAAGATCCCGGTATTAAAGTTCATCAAGGCTACTTATTCATACACAGGGGATTTTCAGTGGCAGCGAGGCTCACAGATCTTTGATCAGCTAGAAGGGATACCCGACCTGGGCAACAGCGTTCAAAACTCAAATACGCATCAGATTAATGCAAATATTAACATGCAGGATCTGTATAATTATGTTGGACTCGTGGAGAAAAAACCTCAAAGGGCGGGGAAGAGCATAAGGGAAAGAAGTCGCGGGGTTCCAACTCTGGGGCCACCCAACCAGGAGGATGAGGAGCAAGAGGAGAACAAGCCGCAGCCAAAAGCCAACAAAGGATATAATACTTTTGTAAATTTAGTTACCGGCATTAAGAGTGTGCAGGTAAATTATCGAAACAGCCGCGGGATATACCTTCCGGGTTATACGCAGAGCGTTGGTTTTATGGGGACTTTTAGACCAAGTGCCGCCTTTACCTTTGGGTTCCAGGATGAGATACGCTATATGGCTGCAGAAAGAGGCTGGCTTACTTTATACCAGAGCTTTAATCAGCAATACAGTTCAGTGGAGAATGAGCAGCTGGATGCACAGGCCACTCTTGATTTTCTGCCTGATCTTACGATCGAACTATCGGGTAGAAAGAATTATGCTGAGAATTTTTCGGAAAACTACAAGGTAGATCCCGTGACCCTGGAATATCAACCTCTTACGCCCTACACTTATGGTAATTTCAATATTTCAACCATCCTTATAAAAACAGCTTTCAGTCAGTCAACTGAAACCAGTTCAGAGACATTCCAGACATTCCGTGAGAACAGGCTGGAGATCGCTCGCAGGCTGGCAGCTGAAAGAGGGCTTGATCCTAATGATGTAGGAGAAGATGGTTACCCGAGAGGGATAGGAAGGTCTAATCAGGCTGTATTGCTTCCGGCATTTATTTCGGCTTATTCGGGTAAGGATGCAGGTCAGGTAAAGCTGGGGCCTTTCAGGGATACGCCATTGCCTAACTGGACCTTGAAATATACGGGCCTGATGAGACTCGCCTGGTTCCGTGATAAATTCAGAAGATTCTCCATAAATCATGGATACAGGTCAGATTATACCCTGAATCAGTTCCAGACGAATCTTGATTATGATCCTGAAAATACCGAAGAACTTAATCAGGCTGGAGACTTTAAAAACCCTATCCTGTATTCTAATGTGGTGCTTACCGAACTTTTCACGCCGCTTGCACGTATAGATTTTGAAACTAAAGGGAATATCCAGATACTGGCCCAGTTGGAAAAGGATAGGTCCCTGGCCTTCAGTTTTGATAATAACTTGCTTACGGAATACAGCGGAAATGAGTATACTGTTGGGCTTGGGTACAGGCTGAAAGATCTGAAGATAGCAACTAGTCTTGGGGGGAGGAACCGTATTTTAAGCAGTGACCTTAACTTTAAGGCCGATGTATCTTACAGGAAAAACCGAACCATTGTTCGTTATCTGGACCTTGAAAATAATCAGACGATTTCCGGTCAGGATATCTGGGCTATCAATTTTACTGCAGATTATGGCCTTACAAGAAACCTTACGGCGAGATTCTATTATGATCACAGTTTTTCAGAATATGCCGTTTCAACAGCATTTCCTCAAACAACCATCAGGTCTGGATTCACTTTGATATATAATTTTGGAAATTAACGGGGGCTTATTTGAACAATTCCGCTAAAAAACTAACTTTGCGGTCTTATAATACTAAACTATGAACATTCCACAAGAATTAAAGTACACAAAAGACCACGAGTGGGTTAAGATAGAAGGTGATACCGCAACCATTGGAGTTACAGATTTTGCCCAGGGAGAGCTTGGGGATATCGTATATGTTGAGGTGGAAACCCTTGATGAAACTCTTGAAAAAGAAGAGGTTTTTGGAACAGTAGAAGCCGTGAAGACTGTATCAGATCTTTTTATGCCGGTTTCAGGGGAGATCATTGAATTCAATGACAGTCTTGAAGATGAGCCTGAAAAAGTAAATAGTGATCCTTACGGAGAGGGATGGATGATAAAAGTAAAACTTTCAGATGCTTCTGAAGTGGAAGGACTTTTATCTGCTGAAGAATACAAGGAAGTAATTGGTAGCTAGAATACTCTTATTTATTTCGCTGATCTATACCGGTACTATTACTTATTTTTCACTAATAGTAATGGACTTTAAGATTAGTGTGTCGGGATTTGATCCCACAGACAAAATGCTCCATGCCGGGGCATATTTGTTTTTAGCTTTTTTGTGGAAATTGTTCTTTGTTTTTAAACACTCTGATTTTAAGCGATATACATCCAATCTACTATGGGTTGCGTTCGCTTGTTTTACATTTGGTATGTTAATTGAGGTTTTGCAGGGAACCCTCACCAGTTACAGGACGCCCGATTGGTGGGATGTCCTGGCTAATTCCACTGGTGTTTTACTTGCTGTTTTAGGTTTTCTTGTCATGGCGCCGACAGTAAAAAGCCTGAAGCAGAAGGTTGACTGACTATCTTATAACCTTAATTAACTAATCTTTATGAAACCCAAGAAAAACCCGAAAGCCGATCTTCGTCGGCGATGGGTCCTGTTTCTTCAAATAGGCCTCATTTTAGTTCTTTTTATGACCCTTCAGGCTTTCCAGTGGAAAACCTATGACCAGAAACAAATACTTGATCCTGACATCACCTTTGATGATATTGTTGAAGAGACGCCGCCGGTCACAGTCCTTCCCGATGTTCCTCCGCCACCTCCACCTCCAAAGACCATTGTGGATGTTATAAAAGAAGTCCCCGATGATAAGGACGTGAAAGAAGATAATGTAGCGCCTACCGAGATAGATCTTGATGATCTTGTAAAACCTTCAGAAATCGAGGAACCAGATGATGTTGAGGATCCCGTGCATGTTCCTTTTGATTTTATTGAAGATGTACCCCTTTTTCCGGGTTGCGAAAGCTTTTCAGAAAATAAGGATAGGGAAAAATGTATGAGTGAGGAGGTTAATCATTTTGTAAGCAAGGAGTTCGATACCACATTAGGGGAGAAGTTAGGGCTTACTGGTACGAATCTTGTGGTCATTAGGTTTGTAGTGAACACACAGGGCGAGGTAGATCAGATCCAAACCCGGGCTCCTCATCCGGGACTTGAAAAGGAAGCTGAACGCGTGATCAATTTATTGCCCAAAATGCAACCTGGCAAGCAGAGAGGAAAACCAGTTCCTGTTTCTTTTACTATCCCCATAAGGTTCAAGGTTCAGGACTGAAAATGACGACTTTATAAAAATACTGAGTTTTTAATCGCTTATTATCTCAGATAAATTTAATTTTTTAGAAAAAATCTTTATTTTAGCAACCCTTAACAATATAACGCATTATGGAACCGAAGAAAAATCCTAAAGCTGATTTGAACAGGAACAGAGTTCTTTTCTTGCAGCTTGGTCTTATCGTAGTTCTATTTCTAACATGGCAGGCAATTGAGTGGAAAACTTATGACCCTGAGCAAATAGATATAGGACAAGTAAATATGGACGCTCTTGATGAAGAGGATGTACCAATTACTGAAATGCAGAACACTCCACCGCCACCACCTCCGCCGCCACCGGCACCAGAGGTAATCGAGGTTGTGGAAGATGAAGAAGAGGTTGAAGAAGATGAAATACAGTCTACAGAGACCAATCTTGATGAGATCGTGGAAGTGGAAGAAGTTGTTGAGGCTCCTGTAGAAGAGGAGGTAGAAGACGTTCCGTTTGCGGTTATCGAAGATGTGCCAATCTTTCCTGGTTGTGAGAGCAAAAGGAATAACGAAGAGCGTAAGAAGTGTATGAGTGAAAAGATCAGTTCGTATGTGAACAAGGAGTTCGATACAGATCTTGGGGCTGAGCTTGGATTGACAGGTATAAACCGTGTGATCGTGCAGTTTAGAATTGACGAGAAAGGAAATATTGGTCAGGTTAGAGCACGTGCTCCACACCCAAGACTTGAGCAGGAAGCTGCCAGAGTTATCAATAGCCTTCCTAAAATGAAACCAGGTAAGCAGCGTGGTAAACCGGTAGGTGTTATGTATTCGCTTCCAATTGCCTTTAAGGTTCAGGATTAATATTACTCTTAAAGATATTTTTAAATCCCCTGCTTTTAGCGGGGGATTTTTTATTTTATGTAAATTCGCTTTGATGAAAAAATGTATCTTACAAGCATTAATAATAGCCCCTTAAGCCTATGAAGTATATAATACTTCTCTCTTTTTTAATCTTAAGTTTTCAATTATCCGCTCAGGATGCTCACCTGTCTTCGGAAGTATATCCAGAATTTGAGGACTGCGAAAATGTTGATTATAAGGATCAGGCTTTCTGCTTTAATAAGACACTGATAAATCATATTAAAAGTGACTTCCAATTGCCGGAAATTGTTAAAGCAGAAAATTATACCGGCCAGCTTACCATTATTTTTGAAGTGGATGAAGAGGGTAAATTCCAGGTGATATACCTGGATGCGGCTTATGATGAGTTAAAGGACGAGATAAGAAGGGTTTTTGAAGAACTCCCGCTAATTAAACCGGCTACCTATAATGGCCGGCCTGTTCATATGCAGTTCAAACTTCCTCTAAGGATCCCGATTAGCAATAATGCAGTTGTTCAACCGGTCGAGGAAGGAGATGAGATCGAATTAAAAGCTGAAGAGAAGGAGCAAAAGGAAATTACAGATAATCCGCTTACGGAATATGAAAATATAAAATCTGATGAGTTTACAAGTCCGCGATATACCAGTCAGATAAATATTCCGCTGTCTCATGAATTCTACAGCAGGTTTGATGCTGAGTACAACCGGCTAGGCACCAATACCCACTCGGCCTCAAAGCCTTTAATGTTTGATGAGGTAAACAGGTATTATGATTTCGAGGCCAACCGGGATGTCATGCTGCAAAACAGGTCTACCTGGGCTGGAAGAAAGTTATGGAATGAGCACATGGTTAGATTTCAAACCGATGATTACTGGTTTACGCTTGATCCTGGGTTCGATCTCCAGATAGGAAAGGATTTCGAGCAGGAAGATCATGAGTTCACTTATAATAATGGTCGCCAGTTCATAGTTCAGGGTGGTCTGGGAAAAAAGTTCAACTTCTATTCTGTTATCTACGAAAGCCAGGGCAGATTTGCTGAATATTATAACCGGTACGCGGAATCAATTAGACCTGCCGGGGGCGATCCTGCAATTGTTCCTGGTCGTGGAATTGCCAAAACATTTATGGATGAAGGTTATGATTATCCTGTGGCTGAAGGTTATCTTTCATTTAGCCCTGCAGAATTTCTGAATATCCAATTTGGGCATGGTAATAATTTTATTGGTGACGGATACAGGTCTTTACTTCTAAGTGATAATCCTTCTCCCTATCCATATTTGAAATTGAATACCACTTTCTGGAAAATCAAGTATACCAATACCTGGATGTCGCTGAGAGATGTAAGACCGGCCGTGGTAAATAGCGGATCTTTCAGGACGAAATATATCGCGAATCATTACCTGAGCTGGAATGTAACCAAACGCCTGAATCTTGGTTTTTTTGAGTCGGTAATGTGGGAGAATGACAATGATCGTGGCTTTGATCTTAATTACCTGAATCCTGTGATCTTTTACCGGGCCATAGAATTTGCTACCGGAGCAGATGGGGGCAATGCGATCATAGGACTTACCGGGAAATATAAATTTTCTGACAGGGCTTACGCTTATGGTCAGTGGCTTATTGATGAATTCTCTTCAGGAGACGTTTTTGGCGGTGAAGGTAGCTGGAAGAACAAGCTTGGTTTTCAGTTAGGGCTGAAATATTTCGATGCCTTTAAAGTTGATGATCTCTATTTGCAGGCCGAATATAACCAGGTGAGGCCTTACACCTATTCGCATAACTCAATTAGCCTTAATTATGGGCATAATAACCAGTCTATGGCTCATCTTTGGGGAGCTAACTTCAGGGAGTTTATTGGTATTGCCCGGTATAAGTGGGATCGCTGGTATGGTAGTGCGAAAATGATTTTTGGCAAGCGTGGTTTTGATTTTACCGATTTTGGTTCTAAATCAAATTATGGCCTGGATATTTATAGGACCGAAGATGACCGGCCTTTCGAAAAAGGTGTAAAAATAGGTCAGGGAAATACCACCAATTCATTTTATACTGAAGTTGAGGCAGGTTATATTGTTAACCCAACCACGAATCTTAAACTATTTGCAAGCTTTATTTACCGCGATTTTAATCCTCAAAGCAATACACCAGCTAATTTTGAGAATTCTACAGCCTGGATAAACTTTGGATTAAGGACTGATATCTTCAACTGGTATTTTGATTATTAATGATTTTTATTGCTGAAAATTAACACATTGCCTTTCTTGCTAAAACCTAATTAAGGAGTATCTTTGCGCCAGTTAAAAAACAGCTTTTTGAGCAACACTCGCGTACATAGTTCCGACGCTTCAATCCTGTCAGATTTTAAGGAAATAACCAAGATGAGACTTGCTATTAGTGTGGTCTTTTCGTCAGTTGCTGGGTACTTTCTGGGAGCCGATAATATCGACTTTGTCGTGGTGACCCTCCTGGCAATTGGAGGTTACCTAATGGTTGGGGCTTCTAATGCCTATAACCAGATCATTGAGCGTAACCTGGATGCATTGATGGATCGTACAAAGAACCGTCCGTTACCGGCGGGAAGAATGTCTGTTCCGGTGGCCTTTACCATAGCCAGTATTTTTACGGTTTTGGGTCTAGTGGTGCTGTATGTGATCAACCCTAAGACCGCGATGTTCGGTGCCATAAGTATATTTCTCTATGTAAGTATTTATACACCTCTCAAGACAAAAACCCCTTTATCGGTCTTTGTTGGGGCTTTTCCGGGAGCCATTCCTTTCATGCTAGGCTGGGTTGCGGCCACCGGAAGATTCAGTATTGAGCCTGGGACACTTTTCATGGTGCAGTTCTTTTGGCAATTCCCACATTTCTGGGCAATTGGCTGGTGGTTATTTGATGATTATAAAAAGGGCGGATTCTTTATGCTTCCAACCGGCAAACGGGACAGGGGAACAGCTATACAAATAATCCTCTATACCTGCTGGACAATACTGGTATCTCTTATTCCTGTTTTCGGGGTTACCGGGAAACTGTATTTAACTCCGGTTTCCGGTGGTATTATTTTCTTGCTGGGTCTGGGAATGCTTTATTACGCCGTCAAATTATTTCAACACAAGACAGCTGAGGCTGCAAAAAAACTAATGTTCGCCAGCGTTTCCTATATAACGCTGTTACAAATTGTATACGTACTGGATAAATTTATCAGACAATGGATTTAACACAAGGATCTAACGAAAAGAAACATGGCCGGGCAAAAAAGATGATGCTCTGGTTTGGGATTATAAGTATGGCAATGACCTTTGCCGGGCTTACCAGTGCTTATGTGGTAAGTAAGACAAGGCCAGACTGGTTAACCGATTTTGAACTGCCTATTTCATTTTTGTGGAGCACACTGGTGATCTTAGCCAGTAGTGGTACGCTAATTCTAGGCAAACAAAGTATAAAATCTGGGAACAGAAAGAATGCCACGGCTTTCCTTATAGGAACCTTGATACTCGCAATCCTGTTCGTAGTATTCCAGTTTTATAGTTTTTCATCGATCATACAGCAGGGCTACTACTTTACCGGAAGTGAAAGTACGATCACTACATCCTTTATTTATGTGCTCGTCCTGGCTCACCTTGCCCACCTTGCAATAGGAATAATCGTGCTTTTAGTGTTAATTTATAACCATTTTAAACAACGCTATGAGCAGGGTCAAATGCTTGGATTTGAGCTTGGTGCAACATTCTGGCACTTTGTGGATATTCTGTGGTTGTACCTGATTTTCTTTTTATATTTCTTTAGATAATAAAATTGCGTATTTTTGCGCATCCTTTAACATTAAAACACTTCTATGGAGGCTACTGTTGTTAGAACAGGCACAGAAGGAAAAACCTGGGGTGGCGGAAATGAGCCGCTAAAAGCAAGTTATGGAAAGATGATGATGTGGTTCTTCATCCTTTCTGATGCTTTAACATTTTCAGGATTCCTTGCCGCTTATGGTTTTTCAAGATTTAAATTTATCGATTCCTGGCCAATTGCAGATGAGGTCTTTACTCACTTTCCATTTTTACATGGCGTAGAAGCACCCATGTATTATGTGGCCCTTATGACATTCATACTTATTTTCTCTTCTGTAACCATGGTGTTGGCGGTAGATGCCGGTCATCATATGAAAAAAGGGAAAGTAACACTTTACATGTTCCTTACTATAATTGGCGGACTTGTTTTCGTTGGTTCTCAGGCATGGGAATGGAGTACTTTCATTAGAGGTGATTATGGAGCAGTTACTACTAAAGGAGGTAATATCCTGCAGTTTGTGAATACTGAAGGAGAAAGAGTAGCGCTTTCAGAAATAGCTGTACCGGTAGAAGGTGACAGGATTGAACACGAAAGTAATAATGGAATCTGGTTTGATACAGGAAAGGATCTTCCAACCTATTCGTTAGAGGAAGTGAAGGCCGGCTTTATAAAGAATGAAGATGTACTTATAAGAACCCAGATGCTTACCGATAACGGTAAGAAAACTGTACTTTCAAGAGAAGAATCTCTTATGGCTCTTAATAATGATGCCATTGGGACGGTAGAAGGAGCTAATCTGGTCCAGAATGAATATGGTCATCCGCTCTTTGCAGACTTTTTCTTTTTTATCACTGGGTTTCACGGTTTTCACGTATTCTCCGGAGTAATAATCAATATAATTATTTTCTTCAATGTGCTTATTGGTACCTACGAGCGTCGTGGTAGTTATGAGATGGTTGAGAAAGTTGGGTTATACTGGCACTTTGTAGACCTTGTTTGGGTATTTGTATTCACATTCTTTTACCTGGTTTAATTCTGAAATAAAATATTATGGCTCACGATACTACACATCAAAATGGATCAGCAGTAAAAAGGATCTGGATCGTATTCGGAATCCTTTCTGTAGTAACCATTGTAGAGGTTTTTCTTGGGATAGTTAAACCGCAATATCTTACTCATACCTTTCTTTTAGGGATGAGATTGCTTAACTGGATCTTTATTATCCTTACCATTTATAAAGCATATTATATTGCCTGGGCTTTCATGCACCTTGAGCATGAAACCAAAGGACTTAGAAGGGCGGTGGTTTGGACCGGAATATTCCTTATTTGTTATCTGATCTTTATACTGCTTACTGAAGGAAACTATATTTATGAAGTTTATAAGAACGGGCATGTAGCCTGGGATTTTTAACAAAAGTTAAAAGCATTTGAAAAGGCGGTTTTGTAAAACCGTCTTTTTATTTTTGTATCCCTCTGTAAAAAGGGATTTTAGCTTAATATTTGGCCTCTTAATTTTTTGCCGAAACATGTGTATTACCAAGAAATTAAAGAAACCGGTTAAAAAGCAAATAGTATAATTAGATGAAAAAGTTTCTTGTCCTTGGTATTCTCTTCGCTCTTCCTATTACGGCATACCTGTTTTTTGCTTCGGGGAAGAACAATTTTGCCAGATTACCCGTATTAACAGAGAAGGTAAAGGATATAAAGGATTTTAATACCAATACTGATAGTCTTATTAGTTTTGAGGATAGGATAAGCGTTGTGGCCTTCTTCGGCTCAGACTTGGATAATATCAAGGGAAATACGTTTAACCTTGACCAGAAGATACTGGAGAAATATTATAGTTTCAATGATTTTCAATTTGTAATTATCCTTCCCAATTCGGTCAGGGATGAAACTCAGGCATTTGTAGAGGATTTTAAAAAGATAAGCGAGTCTTCAAAATGGAAGATTGCATATTCTTCTCCTGAAAAGATTCAGGAAGTTTTTGAAAGTTTTGAGACTCCTTATAAACTTGATGAAAATAGTTACTCTCCCTATGTTTTTATCGTGGATAAAGATGCTAAGCTTAGAGGAAGGGATGATGAAAAGGAAGGAAAGCTATATGGTTATGATTCCAGGGACGTAGCTGAACTTAGTAATAAGATGAATGATGATGTAAAGGTGATACTGGCTGAATATCGCCTGGCACTTAAAAGGAATAAAAAGGATTAGGATGAAAAATTCTTATATAGGTATTTCGCTGGTAATTCTTGTTTTTGGGATCATTTTCATCCCAAAGATCATAGATCGCATAGGTAAGGATGAAGTGGTTTCCAGCGACAGGTTAAATGTGAAAAAGGAAAAATCTGAAAAAGCTTCTGGAGAAGAGCTGGCTTATATAGTACTTGATGGTGAAAAGAAAAAAGCACCACAATTTCAGTTTGTAAACCAGGACGGGGATACCATCTCGAATGCAGATTATGAAGGAAAGGTTTACCTGGTGGAGTTCTTCTTTACTACCTGTCCCACTATCTGCCCCATCATGAATAAGAATCTGGTGGAGATCCAGGATGAATTTGAGGCCGCAGAGGATTTTGGTATTGCCTCTTTCACAATAGACCCAATGCATGATACACCGGATGTTTTGGCAGAGTATGCCGAAAATCATGGTATCGATCATCCTAACTGGAATCTGCTTACCGGCGAAAGGGAGGAAATTTATAAACTGGCTAATAAAGGCTTTGGTATTTATGCAGGTGAGAGTGCTGAAGCAGCAGGTGGTTTTGCACACCAGGGAATGTTCGCGTTAATAGATAAGGATGGTTATATAAGGTCCAGGAGGGATCAGTTTGGCAATCCGGTTATTTATTACAGGGGTTC
>JAWWBH010000063.1:0-12553 GCA_033721075.1 Christiangramia sp. | reverse complement strand
CTTTTAATGATAGGTTCTACGAACTTCACCCAGAAAGGAAGGTTTTTCAAAAGTTTTAAATTCAGCCGGGATGATTTCGATTCAAAAACAAATGTCGATGCCATAGTGAATGCCTGCGAGGCCATGGGAAAAACCTATACCGGAGCCTTAATGGTGATCCAGAAGAGCAGTAAGCTTGATTTTGTAAAGAACACGGGGGACAAAATGAGAATAGAGCTCAACCAGCCCATTATTGAATCGATATTCTTTAAGAACAGTCCGTTGCACGATGGAGCCATGATCATCGAAGAAAATAAAATCACGGCTACAAGAGTTATCCTACCCGTATCAAATGATCGTTCGATTCCTTTAAGATTTGGCTTAAGACACAGGGCTGCTGTTGGAATTACCGAAAAAACTGATGCCCTTGCGCTGGTGGTAAGTGAAGAGACCGGGCAAACTTCCTACATTAAGGACGGCCAGTTCATAATGTTCGAAACCATGGATGAACTGAAGGAAAAGATAAAGGAAGACGTTAATTAAACCTATAAAGCCTCTTCAGCCTTAAACTGGACTTCATATAGTTTTTTGTAATAACCATCTGTTTTTTGGAGTAATTCCCGATGGTTTCCAATTTCCACAATCTCACCCTGATCCATCACGATGATCTTATCGGCTTTTTTGATCGTAGCCAGTCGGTGTGCAATTACAATAGAAGTGCGCCCCTCAGTGATTTTATCTGTAGCCTCCTGGATAAGCTGCTCGCTATATGAGTCAACTGATGATGTAGCCTCATCCAGAACCAGGATACTGGGATTACTAACATAAGCCCTGAGGAATGATATTAACTGCCGCTGGCCGGAAGAAAGCATCGCCCCTCTTTCCTTCACATTATAATAATATCCGTTAGGCAGTGAACTTATGAATTCATGAATGCCTATTTGTTTTGCAGCAGTGATCACATCTTCCTCAGAAATATCAGGATTATCAAGATTGATATTGTTCAAAATCGTATCTGCGAAAAGGAAGACATTCTGCAATACCACGGCTATCTGAGATCGCAGCGATCTAAGCTGAATATCCTTGATATCGATTCCATCAACCAGAATGGAGCCACTGTTTATCTCATAAAACCGGCTCAGCAGATTGATGATCGTGGATTTACCCGCACCTGTCGCTCCCACAATGGCAACCGTTTCTCCCGAATGAACTTTAAAGGAAATTCCTTTCAGGACTTCTTCATCATCCACATAGCTGAACCTAACATCCCTGAATTCAATTTCCCCCTTAAGATTGTCTACCTCTAGAGTTCCTTTATCTTCAATACTGGCGTCGGTATCCAGAATTCCAAACACCCGGTTTGCTGCTACCATTCCCATTTGAAGTGTATTGAACTTATCTGCTATCTGTCTTAGCGGCCTGAACAGCATCTGAGACAGCTCAATAAATGCAACTATGATCCCCAGCGACATCTCATCTCCAGCCACAACCCTTAATCCTCCAAACCATACAATCAAACCTATGGTAATGGAAGTGGACATTTCAGCTATAGGAAAAAATATGGAGTTATACCAAACCGTCTTTACCCAGGCCTTTCTATGCTTATCATTAATTTCCTGGAAACTGGCATATTCAGTCTTTTCCCTTGTAAAGAGCTGAACGATCTTCATCCCTGTGATGCGCTCCTGAACAAAAGTATTAAGATTGGCGACCTGAGTCCTGACCTCTTCAAACGCCAGTTTCATTTTTTTCTGAAACACCCGGGTGGCATAAAGAATGAATGGAAGCACAGTTAAAACTAACAGGGTCAACTCCCAACTCTTGTAAAACATTACCCCCAGCACCACCAGCATCTTGAGAAGGTCGCTGATGATCATGAACAGCCCCTGACTAAATATACTTGCAATGGTTTCAATATCGCTAACCGCACGTGTAACAAGTCTACCAACGGCAGATTTGTCATAATACTTCATTTTGAAGCCAAGCATATGCTTAAAAAGCCTGACCCGAATATCGCGTACTACTTCCTGCCCCAGCCAGTTAGCATAATAAATGAAACAGAACTGGAAAAACACTTCCAGCATCAACACCCCTAACATGAGGCTAACATAATAGATCAGGTTATCATAATCGGCGGGCATGAGCGCCTCATCGATTGCCTCTTGCAGAAGTATGGGTCTCAATACTGCAAATAAGGAAACCAGAATTGCGGCTATTCCAACGAAATAGAAAATTCGTTTATAAGGATTGGTATATCTAAGCAAACGCTTAAACAGATCCATATCGAAAGCATTCCCGGTTTTTGAAGCCATTTATTCCAGTCTTAGGTTTTCAGGATATATAATCCTGGTTAAATATAATCCATGTGCAGGCACCGATGCGCCAGCTTCTCCCCTGTCTTCACTCCCAATGATCTGGTGCATTTGAGAAACAGGATATTTGTTTTGACCAATTTCAATAAGGGTACCTACGATAGCCCGTACCATATTTCTTAGGAATCTGTCGGCAGTAATGTGAAAAACCAACTGATTATTTTCGATTTTCCATTCTGCCCGGTCAATCCTGCAATTATATGTTTTTACATCGGTACGGCTCCTTGAAAAACACTTAAAATTAGTATAAGTTTTCAATATTGCCGCTGCCTCATTCATTTTATCTATATCTACCTTGGGCCTAAGCAACCAGGCCAGATCCTTACTAAAAGCATCCTTTTCCTGCACAATATGATACTCATAACTTCGGGATATCGCATCGAACCTTGCATGAGCATCATCCTTAACTTTAAAAATATCAGCAATGGCGATATCCTTAGGAAGCATGGAATTCAGCTTATACATCAATAAAGCTTCATCTAGAACTTCATTATGATCAAAATGGGCGAACATTTGTTTTGCGTGTACTCCCGCATCGGTTCTGCCTGCACCTACCACTTCCATTACTGAACGTAAGACCTTGCTAAGGTTTTCCTCAAGAACCTCCTGCACACTTATCGAATTTGGCTGATTCTGCCATCCATGATAAGCTTTTCCAAAATATGAGAGTTCAATGAAATACCTCAAGCCCGCTTTATTTTTATATTAGCGAAATGCAAAGATAAGGCAATTATACCAAGGAAAAAGTCTTTCCCAGGCCATCCTTTGTTAAACGAAATTTAAAAAATTGAGATTTGAAAAAGATACTTCTTCTAAGTGATACTCATGGACATATGGACGACCGGATACTGCATTATGCCGGTGAAGCAGATGAAATTTGGCATGCCGGAGATATAGGAAGTCTTGAAGTTACCGATAAATTGAAAGCAGTAAAACCTGTTAGGGGTGTTTACGGAAATATAGACAATGCTGTAATAAGAAAGGAATTTCCACTGAATAACCGGTTTAAATGTGAAGATGTGGATGTTTGGATCACACACATAGGTGGTTATCCGGGAAAATATTCTCCTGCCGTAAAAGAGGATATAAAAAAGAATCCTCCAAAGATCTTTATCTCCGGGCATTCTCATATTCTAAAGGTAATGAACGACAAAAACCTGAACCTACTTCACATGAATCCCGGTGCAGCAGGCAAACAGGGCTTTCATAAAAAACGGACCATGCTTCGATTCAAAATTGCCGGAAAGGATATAAAAGACCTGGAGGTTATTGAACTGGAATAAAAAAACCCGAAGCTAAACTTCGGGTTTTTCACGCACTAATACTACTAAGATGATAGGCTTATCGTAATCGATCTACAGATTTTACGAGATCTTCGTCCCTTTTGACGGCCTTATTGGCCAGAACAAGAAAAACGATAGAAATAACCGGAATGAACATCCCAATACCCTTCTCTGAAATATCCATTTCTCCAGGTAAAGTTAGAGACCAATAAACAAACACTCCTAGTAAAAAAAGGTTCAATATTATATTTAGTCGCCCCAGCACGAACTGGAGTTTTCTATTCTTAAACATAAAAATGCTCACTAAAGAAATTGCCGCGGAAGCAAGAAACATCCCTAATGCAATCAGCTGGTCCTGCGCATAAACAGGCTCCCCTGCCGAATTTTCCCATAGTGAAAATACAAAAATAAGCCCAGCACTCGTTATAACACTTAAAAGCAAGTAAACTGTTTGTATTCTTTGAAGCATAGTTTTTACTGTTGCGGCACAAAAATAAAAGATTCTTTTTAGAATTCCTGTGTAAAAGTTTAAAATAAAGTTGTATTATTGCAAGAACATTTCGTAACCCATTCAATGTTGGTTACTTAAGTCTCCAAAACTTTTTGTTCTTCTTCGAGAAGTTTTAAAATCAACCCAAACAAAAAAAATTATTTAAACGCATTCATGTTTGAAATTTCAGAATTAAAAGCTAAAAAGCTTCCTGAACTTAAGGAAATCGCTCAAACGCTTAACGTTCCTAAGTACAAGACTTTAAAAAAATTAGATTTGGTATATCAGATTCTGGATTACCAGGCATCTAATCCCAAAAAAGTGAAAGAAGTACTCACTGAAGAAAATCAGGAACCGGTTAATGATAAGCCGAAAAGACCGGCAAAAGCAAAAATTGGCAGCGATAAAAAACCTCCAAAGTCAGCAGATACATCTAAGCCTTCTCAAACTGCTAAGCCTTCAGGAAAGGACACCTCTCATCCTTCTCAAAAAGATGACAACCGGGGTCCAGGTAAAAGTGGGCGAGACCGAAGTCAGTCGAACAAAAAGGATAACCGCGGGCGAAGCGATAACAGAAATGAGAATCGCAATGAAAATCGCAACGAGAATCGCAACGATAATCGTCCCGATAAAAAGAGTAATAATGGGAATCGTGATAACAGAAACCGTTACCGCGAACCCGATTATGAATTCGATGCCATCATAGAAAGTGAGGGAGTACTGGACATTATGCAGGATAACTATGGTTTCCTTAGAAGTTCAGACTATAATTACCTTACTTCTCCAGATGATATATATGTTTCACAGTCACAGATAAGGCTTTTTGGTCTTAAGACAGGTGATACAGTTCAGGGGCAGATAAGACCTCCAAAAGAAGGAGAAAAATATTTTCCTCTTATCAAGATCAATAAGATCAATGGGCTGGATCCACAGGTTGTGAGAGACCGTGTTTCATTCGAACATCTTACACCACTATTCCCTAAAGACAAATTCAATATTGCCGAAAAGCAAAGTTCAATTTCCACAAGGGTAATGGATCTTTTCGCTCCTATAGGAAAGGGTCAGCGTGGAATGATCGTTTCTCAGCCCAAGACCGGTAAGACAATGTTGCTTAAGGATATTGCCAATGCAATTGCAGCGAATCATCCTGAAGTATACCAGATCGTTCTTCTTATAGATGAAAGACCTGAAGAGGTTACCGATATGCAGCGTAACGTTAAGGGTGAAGTTGTGGCTTCAACTTTTGACAAAGAAGCTCATGAGCACGTAAGAGTGGCAAACATTGTTCTTGAAAAAGCAAAAAGACTGGTAGAATGTGGTCACGATGTGGTTATACTTCTTGACTCGATCACCAGGCTTGCGAGAGCATATAACACAGTTCAACCTGCCAGTGGAAAGGTGTTGAGTGGTGGTGTTGATGCGAACGCACTACATAAACCAAAAAGATTCTTTGGTGCTGCACGTAATATTGAGAACGGAGGTTCATTATCTATTATAGCGACTGCACTAACTGAAACAGGTTCCAAAATGGACGAAGTGATCTTTGAAGAATTCAAGGGTACAGGTAACATGGAACTTCAACTAGACAGAAGGATCTCCAATAGAAGAATCTTCCCTGCTATTGATCTTGTTTCATCAAGTACACGTAGAGACGACCTTCTTCTTGACGATACCACCGTCCAAAGAATGTGGGTACTCCGCAAGTATCTTGCAGATATGAATCCTGTAGAAGCTATGGAATTCATTAACGACAGGATCAAACAAACAAGGAACAACGAAGAATTTCTAATCTCCATGAACGGTTAAATAGACTGTTAAACCCTACTTTAACAGCCACGCCCAAAAAGCGTGGCTTTTTTATTTTTAAGTGGGCTCGAAGGGTCTGGCTTTACTGTTTTGAATGTCGCTTCTTTACCTGGAGACAGGGTTTCCCTCGGCCTTATTAAAGACAGGTCACTCACACTCAATCTTAAAGTTCATAAATATCATAGCACAAAAAAAGTGGCTGTTTAAAAACGTAATCCTGCTCCGATACCTGTCGGAATTATTTCAGGATCTTAATCGATGGAAAATCAATATCAATTAGAAGCTGAAACGAGTTCAGCTTGACGAAGTTATCACCTGTCATGCAGCCTCTTTTAGAGCTGGAGACCGGGTTCTCTTCGAATTCGCTCAGGACAGGCTTCTCTCCCTCTATTCAAAACCTCTTTAAAATTCAGAAATAAAAAAAGACCTCATTTTGCAATGAGGTCTTTAGAGCGGGAGACCGGGTTCGAACCGGCGACATTCAGCTTGGAAGGCTGACGCTCTACCAACTGAGCTACTCCCGCCTGTGCCTGCAAATATAATCTGAAACTTTTTCAAAATCCAAAAATTTTTACAGCTTTTTTCAAATTAACGGAATTGAAAAGCCCATCCCAAAAGGAGCAATAAGAGCCTCTGTATTTCTTCATTTAAAATCTTGTTAAATGCCGGTTATTCAATTCTGTTTTCTAACAAAATAGTCCTATTTTTAGCTACGACTTCGAAAAAACTAAAAACACATAAATGGATTTCATGAAAAATAAAACCGGTAAGATTCAGGATTTAATCGACAATAAACTGTTAGAAAAAAGGAAGATTTATATGTGGGGTGAGGTTAATGATAAAACCGCAAAATATGTAATAGACCGTCTCGAATATCTGGATCTTGATGGGGATGAGGAAATTCAACTTTTTATAAACAGTCCGGGAGGATTTGTGACCGATGGATTTGCGATTTACGATACTATCATGAGCCTGGAATCACCGGTATCCACGATATGTACAGGACTTGCTGCCTCGATGGGTTCTATACTGCTTTCTGCAGGAAAGAAAGGAAGGAGATTCATCCAGCCTCACGCAAAAGTGATGATACATCAACCGAGTGGCGGTGCCCGGGGGCAGGCTTCAAATATCGAAATCGCTGCTAATGAGATCTTAAAGACCAAACATCTTAGCGCAAAGATACTGGCTGAAAACTGTGGCCAAAGTGCGGAAAAAGTGCTGAAGGATTTTAACCGTGATTACTGGATGGATGCTGAGGAATCACTGGAATACGGAATTGTTGACGGAATTTTTAAGAAGTAGAAATGGAGATCAAACATAAGGAAAATAGCAGGCGGGGGATGTTTTACATAGAAAATGAAAAAGGTCTTATAGCAGAACTCACCTATTATAAGAATTCAGACGATATTATTACCATAGATCATACAGAGGTAAAAAGAGAACTTGAAAATAAGGGTATTGGCTCAAGCCTGGTCAAAAAGAGTGTTGAATTTGCCAGGGAACATAATTTAAAAATAGATCCCCTATGCCCTTTTGCGGAAGTACAGTTCGAAATGAACAAGTCTTACGGGGACGTCAGGGCCTCATAATATTCATTTTCTCAAACCGGTATTGTATGCGTGGCCCTATTATAGCATTTGGTATTCTTTGCCTAATCCTGTTATCTGGCTGTAAAAATGATACGGAAGCGCCTGGTATCGAGGAAAGAAATGATGTTGAGGAAATCACTTTTTTAACCAAAAAAGGACGGATTGAGGATTTTTTTGGAGAAGATAAAGCGAAACTGGAGTTATATGATCCTTCCGCCGTTTCATCGTTCTATCAGGAAAACGATTACAATCCAATCTGGAATCACAGGGAATTAAGGGAAGATCTTTATAGAAATCTTGAGCATATAGAGGACGAAGGTCTTTTTTTTGAAGATTATCATGGAGAGCTCCTTAAAGAACTGCTAAGTTCATTGGATTCCAATTCCAAAACAGAAAACACAGGATTGGAGATCCTGCTTACAGATACCTTCCTGAAACTTTCAGAAGATCTGGCTACCGGAAAACTAAATCCGAAAGAAATATATGAGATCTGGGGTACGCCTCTCAATGAGATAGACTCCCGGATGTTACTAAAAAAAGCTATTTCGGAAGGAGATATTCAAAAAGCCCTTGATTCAGTAAGGCCTCACCACATTGTCTATCAAGGTCTGAAAAAAGCATTAAAAGACTTCAAAAGAGAAGGTATAGAAGAGGATTTCTCCACGCAAATACCGAATGGCAAACTCATAAGACCAGGAGATTCAGACGAGAGGCTTATAGCATTAGCCCGCAGACTTACCGAACTTGGCTATCTAGATAAAAGACCAGACTCGTTACCAACAAAGTATTCCACAGTACTACAGGAAGCCGTAAAAGCATTTCAGAAGGATCATGGATTACAAGTGGATGCATTGCTAGGCGATGCTACCATTAACAATCTTAACCTTACCAGGAGGGACCGATATCATCAAATCCTGGTGAATCTTGAAAGGTGGAGATGGTACCCAAGGAACCTGGGTGAACATTATATCATCATTAATATTCCCGACTATAAATTAAGTGTTATTAAAAACGGGGACACCATAAGGTCACACAGAATCATGGTTGGAACTCAGGTTAGAAAAACCCCGGTTTTTTCAGATCAGGTAAAATATATCGTTTACAATCCTACCTGGACTATCCCTCCAACTATTAAAAAGAATGATGTTATTCCAGGAATGAGAAGAGATCCCGGTTACCTGAGAAAAAAAGGCCTCAGAGTATTCGATTCAAATGGAAAAATTGTAGATCCAACTACTATAGACTGGACATCATCAAAGGCCCTCTCCTATACCTACAGGCAGCAACCAGGTGCGACGAACCCGCTTGGAGTGGTCAAGATCATTTATCCTAATGAATATATGATCTATCTGCACGACACTCCTTCAAAAGACCTTTTTGAAAGAAATGCCAGGGCACAGAGTTCAGGTTGCGTTAGAGTTCAGGATGCTCTCGACCTTGCAAAATATCTTTTAAGCGACCAGGAAAAATATGATGATGAAAAGATAGAGAAAATCATCAAATCAGGTAAAATCACTGAAATTCCTGTCACCCAGGATGTGAATGTGCATCATTTTTACTGGACCGCTATAAATGAAAAAGATACCATCAGGTATATTGATGATATCTATAATCTTGATAAAAAATTGTGGGAACAGTTAAAACCAGAAGGTTGATTAACTATTTAGAAATTCAGATTCCTTCTGATAGTTCTTATTATTCTTGTGAATGTATACTACAGATTTTCCTTTGATGGTATTGATAAGTTTCCTGGCCACTTTATTAGGTACAGCAGGACAACCGTAACTTCTCCCAAGCCTCCCCACTCTTTGAATGAATTCAGGCTCTGCATAATCGGCTCCATGAATCACAACATAACGCTTACGAGCATTGGAATTGAAGCCTTGCTCCATTCCATCTATAAACAGTGAAAGTCCATTCTTTCCATAATAGGTTTCACCAGTGATATAGAATCCAAGAGAGCTTTGATGAGAATTCACTTTATTGGAGAATTTACTGGCAAATTCAAGCCCGGTATTTTTTCCATGTGCGACAAAAGTATTGAAAACAACTTCCTGAGTATCCATATTGAGGATCCACATTCTTTTTTGTTTGGAAGAAAGGTCAAAATCAATAATTGTTAGTAAAGGATTTGAAACCTTCCCTGCCTCTTTTAGTTTTGAATATCCGCTCATCGCTTTTTCAAATACGGGAAGATTTGGCATTGTTGCGTTACCCAGTGAGAATGATTGATACAGATCAGCAACTTTTTCCTTAAAGGTCTTTTCGGTTTTGGTTTCAATAGATAATTCTGCGGTGATTTCAGAATCGTTAGAATAATTGATTTCATCGGTACTGCTGAAGGCAAATGAGAAAATTAACACTCCAACAACAGTAAGGATTCGGTACTTCATATAATTCAGCTTTTTATAATTTTTTGTTAATAAAAACCAAAAGTGGTGCCAACATACAAAAATTCGGGATTAATTTGAAAGAATCAGGAATTTTAACATTTTCGGCGCTTACAAGACTCATTATAAGCCTCATAAGACCATAATTGGTATATTCCATCAACGCATTAAAACATCAAATATTTTACTTTTCAGTATTTATAAATGTTAAAGTTTTAAAGCCTACGCGATATGAGAATTGGAAAAACTTTGTTAAGACTGGGAATAGGAGCAGCTATCGTGATCTTTGGTATCATCAAATTCTGTTCTTCAGCAGAAGAAAATCCCTTTACAGGTGAAACGCAATACGTAGATATAACAGCAGAAGAGGAGATCGAGCTTGGAAAACAAAGCACGCCAATGATGTTAGATGAATATGGAGGATTGCATCCGGATGCCAGTGCTCAACAAGCAGTTAAAGAAGTCGGACAAAGACTGGTTCAAAGCAGTATTGCCTCCAGCGCCCCTTACGATTTCAAATTCTATTTACTCTCAGACCCTCATACCATTAATGCATTTGCCTTGCCGGGAGGACCTGTTTTTATAACCTATGCTCTTTATTCAAGATTACAGAATGAAGATCAGCTGGCTGGTGTACTTGCCCATGAAATAGGCCATGTGATTGGGCGACATTCGGCTGAAAGAATGGCCCAACAGGGTTTTACCAATACCATACTTACAGGAGTTGCTGTGGGTTCTGATAGTTACGAAACAACCCAGGCTGCAGCGGTCTTCGCAAACCTTGTCAACATGAAATACGGGCGCGGTGATGAACTTGAAAGCGACAACCTGGGTGTAAAGATCATGCTGGACTCGGGCTTTGAAGCCGAAGCTCTTATTGGGGTAATGGAGATCCTGAAAAAAGCCGGAGGGGCTAACAGGGTTCCTGAATTTCAAAGCACTCATCCCGATCCGGAAAACAGGATAGAAAAAATTCGGGAAGCAATAGAACATTATCGCTAGTTTTAATAAAAGATTATAGTCTCTTGTTCAGGCATTGCGTCGAAATGTTTTTATCTTTAACGCCCAAAATTGTTTTAGCTAAGATGAAAAAGAAAGTCCTTTTAATGATACTGGATGGTTGGGGAATTACTCAAAATGAAGAGGTTTCGGCCATCGCACAGGCGAATACCCCCTTTATTGATTCTGTTTCGGAAAAATTTCCATATGCCACACTTCGAACAGATGGCATGAATGTAGGCCTTCCTGAAGGCCAGATGGGAAACAGCGAAGTTGGCCATATGAATTTAGGTGCGGGGCGTGTTGTATACCAGGATCTGGTAAAAATAAACATGGCCGTGGAGAAGGATACTTTAAAGGACGAACCCGTTTTGGAGGAAGCCTTTAATTATGCGGTTAAAAACAACAAGCCAGTACATTTCATGGGACTGGTTAGTGATGGTGGTGTGCACTCTCATATCAATCACCTAAAAGGTCTGCTATCGGCGGCTGAAAGTTTTGGAGTCAAAGAAAAGTATGTCCATGCCTTTACTGATGGCAGGGACGTAGATCCTCATTCAGGAAAAGGTTTTATAAAAGACCTGCTTCCACATCTTGAAAAGACAAATTCGAATTTAGCATCTATCATAGGCCGGTATTATTCCATGGACCGTGATAAACGATGGGAGCGTGTAAAACTGGCATATGATCTTATTGTTCACGGCAAAGGAAAGCAAACTACAGATCCTATTGCAGCGATACAGGAAAGCTATGATGATAATGTAAGCGATGAGTTTATTAAGCCAATTGTACTTACAGATGATAATGGAGAACCTGTAGCAAAATTAAGCGAAAAGGATGTTGTGATCTATTTCAATTTCAGGACAGACCGTGGAAGACAGCTTACCCAGGCGTTATCTCAGGATGACTTCCCGGAATATGATATGAAGAAGCTGGCATTATACTATGTTACGATGACCAAGTATGATGACACATTTAAAAACATCAATATCATCTTTAAAAAGTCCAATATCAAGGCTACCCTCGGGGAGGTACTGGAGTATGAAGGAAAGAAACAGATAAGGATCGCAGAGACAGAAAAATATCCTCATGTGACATTTTTCTTTTCCGGAGGACGGGAAGAACCATTCAAAGGTGAAAAAAGGATCATGTGTAATTCGCCAAAAGTGGCTACCTATGATCTTCAGCCTGAAATGAGTGCTTTTGAGGTAAAAGACAAGATCGTTCCCGAAATAGAAAAAGAATCAGCTGATTTTATCTGTCTTAATTTCGCTAATCCAGATATGGTTGGCCACACCGGAGATTTTGACGCCGCTGTCAAAGCCTGTGAAACTGTAGACACCTGTGCAAAAGAGGTGGCCGAAACAGCTTTTGAACAAGGATATTCTGTCATCATAATTGCAGACCACGGTAACAGTGAAGTAATGAAAAACCCCGATGGAAGTCCTAATACTGCACATACCACCAATCCTGTACCTTTAATACTTATGGATAAGGATGTAAGGAGTATCAGGGATGGTAAATTAGGAAACATTGCTCCAACTATTCTAAAACTTATGGGTATTGAGAAACCAGATTTAATGACCGAAGACCCTTTAATCTAAATTTCATGAATAAGATTTTAATATTGCTAGCGGTAATTACG
>JAWWBH010000062.1:0-12648 GCA_033721075.1 Christiangramia sp. | reverse complement strand
TTTTAGAACTATTTTAATATTGATATAATAAATATCAATATTATGCTAATTGCAAAGATTATAGCTCTAATTAGGTCTTCCCTTTTTGCTTGAGATTCCATACTTCAGCAATTAAAATTAATAACTGCAGGGGCTATTTAATGGGGCATAACTTGTGGGGAAAGATCTTTCGATCAGAAATCGAAATTTTGTATTTAAATATAAGATTTTATTTGGAAATTACGCTCTCGTATAAATTTTTTTCAAGGCCTTATTTTTAAATTTTATCGAAGCAATATTTTGCTATTAACTCTATAAATCAATTACATGGATCAATTCTTAAAAACAGCGATTGAAGAGGCTGAAAAAGGGCTCGCTGAAGGTGGAATTCCTATTGGCAGCGTAATAGTCTATAAGGATAAGGTCCTGGGGAAAGGCCATAATAAAAGAGTCCAAAACGGTAGTGTAATTCTTCACGGCGAAATGGATGCTTTCGAAAATGCGGGCAGGCAACCAGCATCAGTTTATAAAGACTGCATTCTGTATACTACTTTATCCCCCTGCCCTATGTGTGCTGGTGCCATTCTTCTTTACGGGATCCCAAAGGTAATTATTGGAGAGAATACGAACTTTTTAGGATCTGAAGACCTATTGATAAAAAATGACGTTGATGTGATAGTTCTAAATAACGAGGAATGTATAAGAATGATGGAAGGCTTCATTAAGGATAGACCGGAACTCTGGAACGAGGATATTGGAGAATAAAATGTAAAATAACTATTCCTGTTTTCTACTGAGATATAAAAACAACTTTCCAAAGACCAGTATAAAAATATCTATATTTTAAAGAATATATCCTTTTCAAAAAAATTTGAAGCAAGATGTTTTATGATGTCATCTATACTGTAATAATGCGGATTTCTTGTAATTTTTTTCTCCATTCATATTCTTTTAAGCACGTTTAATGAAGCTTACCTCTATTATTATGGAACTGATATTTAGTAACCGACCTGTTAATCCTTAAAATTTACTTAAATAAATGCAATAGGCTTCTTAAATTTACGTTGAGAAATAAACCAAAAGAACCCTACCCCATGAGAAGTTTTAAGATCGTTTTGATTTTGTTCAGCCTCAGTCTTATTCTGGCCTGTGATAACGATAAAGATGACATAGCACTTTCTGCTGCCGAAGCGGCACAGCTTAACCAAATCGTTATGCAGGGTGAATGGAGAATCTCTAATTATAATAGCAACGGAACAGATAATACTGCTAATTATTCAGATTACCTGTTTGTTTTTGAAGAGGATCGTAATCTATCTGTAACTTCCTCTTCAGATAATTTTAGCGGCACCTGGAGGATCAGTAATGATTCTGGAAGCGAATTTGATTCGTACTATGATGTTGATTTCAACATCTTTTTCAGTTCATCCGGGAAACTTGCAGAGCTAACCAATAATTATGATGTGATCTCGGCCACTAATGACGAAATTCAGCTAAGCCTGGAAAATAGTCCTAATGGCAACACGGCCTTGCTTACATTTAGCAAGAACTAATATTAGCATTAGTTTATCCCCTGGCATTTTTTGTTTGAACATTCCTATTCCACAATTCTACATTGTGGGCCAAATAATCCATTAAGTATTTATGCGGAAATGATTTTCTGTATTTGATATGCTTTTTAGTAAATTGGAGCCACTAAAAATAAAATTATGAGTAAATACGAGGCTGACGAGAATAGATATGAAAAAATGAAATATCGCCGCTGTGGAAAGAGCGGAATCAAACTACCATTAATATCACTTGGCCTGTGGCATAATTTCGGGGATAATGATGATTTTGAGAATGCCAGAAATATCCTTAGAACTGCATTCAATAATGGGATCACTCATTTTGACCTGGCCAATAATTATGGGCCTCCATATGGTTCAGCCGAAAAGAATTTCGGGAAGATCTTTAAAGCAGATTTCAAACAATACAGGGATGAACTCATAATCTCAACAAAAGCAGGATGGGATATGTGGCCTGGGCCATACGGGAATTTTGGTTCCCGAAAATATCTTATCGCGAGCCTGGACCAGTCGTTAAAAAGGATGGGGCTGGATTACGTGGATATATTCTATCATCACAGGCCAGATCCTGAAACTCCCCTGGAAGAAACCATGGGTGCCCTGGATCAGATTGTGAGACAGGGAAAAGCCTTATATGTTGGAATTTCGCAATACAACGCCGAAGATACCGCTAAGGCTGCCAATATACTGAAGGATCAAGGAACTCCTTTTCTTATTCATCAGCCAAGATATAATATGATGGATCGCTGGGTTGAAGACGGACTGTTGAATACCCTAGAAAGTATTGGCATTGGAAGCATTGTATTTTCTCCATTGGAACAGGGAATTCTTACTTCTAAATATTTACATGGAATTCCGGAAGACTCCAGAGCGGCAACAGAAGGCAGCTATCTTGACAAATCTCAGATCACTGATGAGGTGGTTGCACAGGTCCAGGAATTAAATAAGATAGCAGAATCAAGAGATCAGAGCCTGGCTCAAATGGCCGTGGCCTGGCTTTTAAAAGATCATCGGGTAACCTCTGTCCTGGTGGGTGTGAGCAAAGTTTCCCAGCTGGAAGACAACATTTCCGCAATTCAAAATATTGAATTCAGTAAAGAAGAACTTCGGAAGATCGATGAGATCCTGAAGAAATAATTCCTGTTATTTGATATAAATTTCGAGGAGCTCGGCGTCCTTCCCTTTTAATTGCACCTTTTCAGCAGAAGCCGGAATAAGTAGGCTTTGCCCTTTTCTAAGCTCTTCGGAATTATTATCAATACTTATTCTGCATTTGCCTTCAACGCACATATAGATCACAAAGGAATCCAGGGAAGAATAATCTTTCTCCAGGTCTCCTTTTAAGGGAAGATAATTTGTGGTGAAGTAGTCACAGGAAGCGATCTCTGACGACGCATTCTCCTGTTTTTCATAATTCAGCCAGTAATCATCTTTCTTATCGAAGTCTATAGCATCCAGTGCCAGGGCAGTATGAAGGTCTCTCGAATTCCCTTCAGCATCCACCCTGTCCCAGTCATAAATCCTGTAGGTAATATCAGAAGTTTGCTGGATCTCGGCAAGAAGGACGCCTCCTCCAATGGCGTGTACCTTACCGGTATTTATAAATACCGAATCACCTTTCTTTACTTCCTCAAAATTAAGCAGATCTGTGATCTTTCCATCTTCGAGATATTCAAGGTATTCTCTTTTATCAAGATCCTTTTTAAAGCCTATATTCAATTTTGAACCTTTATCTGCCTGGATGATATACCACATTTCAGTCTTTCCAAAGGAATTATGTCTTTGTTTTGCCAGTTCATCATTGGGATGTAACTGTACCGAAAGGTCGGTCTTGGCATCGATGAATTTTATGAGTAATGGGAAATCGTTGCCAAATTCCTTATATATCTTCTCTCCTACCAGTGTTTCTTTATATTCTGAAATTAAATCCTTCAGGTTTTTACCAGCTTCATCACCATTCTGTACAACCGAGATATGGCCTTCTACTCCTGAAATCTCCCAACTCTCCCCAACCTGTTCACGATTGGTATCTTTATTCAGTATCTCTTTCAATTTCCTGCCGCCCCATATTTTGTCCTGAAGTATAGGTCTGAATTTTATCGGATAATTTATCATTTTTCAGTTTTCTTGGTAATTAAATATAAATCTCTATGTAATCTTTCCTTATGGGTATTTCCCACCGGATTCATGTCTATTTCATCAATTTTATCGATCTGGGATCCTGAAAATACTTCGCGCATTTCTTTTTCCTGACCCTCAGTGGCCAGCAGCAGAAATTTACGGCTGGCAGGCATTTCAAATTCTTCCCCATTCCAGAGCACTTTGATAGGTTTCCCATATTCCCAGATAATTTCCGGGGTAAAGCCCTTAAACTCATACAAAGGCATTGGATCTTTTTCAATATAGGAATCAACTTTTCTAATACTGGTAAAATCAGGATTGGCTTCAATTTTCCTTGCCATTGGCAAACCAAAGAATATTATACTAATAATAAACCAGACTGTAAGGTAAAAAACAGGTTTAAACCTATTTATTTTCAGATAATATAAGATTAGTACTCCTATACTGAAAAGACAAATTGAGGTAACCAGAAACCATGGCCAGATATTTATTAGCTCATCCTGAAAATAAATGGTTCCTGCGATGGGAAAAATCAAGCCTATTACTGCAATAAGAATAAAATTAAAATAAACGACCCATTTCTCCTTGCCGGGTAACATATCGAATCTGCGAAATAAATATTCAATATAGAAACCCGTATTAAGAGCCAAAGGAATAAGAACCGGTAAAAGGTATCTGGATTTCTTCTCAGGAATAACGGAAAGAAGCACTACAGAAGCCAGGGTCCAACAAAGAGTGAACTTATAACCAGGTTTATTGAATACCCGGTTCTTCAGGTAAGGATATAAAAGGCCGACAAATGCCGGGATCGTCCATATTCCGCTTTGTATCACAAAACTCCAGTAATAATAGAATGGTCTTACGTTATAATCCAGCCAGCGGCCTGTCTCCTTACCAGTGATCTTAGAAACTGCCTGAGTATCAAAATAATAAACATACAGGCTCCAGGAGGCCGATACTAAAAATGCGGTGACTATCAAAAGAAGAATTGGTTTCCAAAACCTGCTGAAATTCCGATATCTGTATACCACTCCGTAAGCGATCAAAAATGGCAGGAGTAATGCATACATAGAAACCGGTCCCTTACTTAAAAAAGAACATCCAATTAGAAGACCCGAGATCACCGCATTTTTATATCTATCAGATTCTTCGGTAAAGATCTTGTAAAGTCCGTAAATAGCCATGATCATCCAGGCGTGAGTATGTATGTCCCACTGACCATCCCTGCCGGAATAAAGTATGTAGAAGGATGTAGAGGCAATTAGACCGGAAATAAAAGCGAATTTCCTGTGTGCAGTAAACTTGAGTCCCAGCTTATATATAAATACAACGGTTAAAGTGCCCATTATTGCAGCAGGTAATCTTAGAGCAAAAAGGCTCTTCATTCCAAAAAGCATCATGGATATAGCAGTGAGCCATGTTGGTAAGGGAGGTTTTTCATACCTGGGTTCATTATTAAGAGTCGTGAAGATCCAATTGTCCAGAGTGATCATCTCCCTCGCCTCTGCAAAATTACGGGCTTCCATGATATTCACATTAATGGCATCAAGGTTAACGAAGAAGATCGCTATACAGACCAGGATCAATAAAAGAAGATAATTATCCTTTAATTTCATTCTTATGAATATAAATATTTCGCATATACATTATTAAACCAAAACTATGTCCTGCAAGCAACACCGGATCTTTCCTGAAGACAGCATAAATCAAAATAAGGCTGGAACCCAGAAGGCTGAGCAGCCAGAACCCCATTGGCAGTGATGATATTCTCCTTTTTTCGGAATAGATCCACTGGTAAAGGAACCTCAAGTTAAAAATTAACTGCGCAACAGAGCCTAAAATTATCATCCAAAATGGAATATCATCATTCCTGAAAAGCCTGGCGGCATTGTACTCATTATTATTAAAACCATAGATCACTATAAGCAGAGGGAAAATCCATAAGAAGACTCTCAAAAACCTGGGAAATCTTATCCACTCACCCTGTAACTGAAGATTCCTTATATAAATGAAATAGGTTAGTGCCTGCCCGAACATTATGGCAAAATCATCTCTAAGGTAGCCATAGACGAACAATAAGAAAGAGGCGAACAAACTAAGTTGCCAGAAGATAACCGGAGTGATTATCTTTTTACTCTTTTCAGACAGTAACCATTGAAGAATCATACGCCCTGAAAATAAAAGCTGAGCTGTAAATCCAAGAGCATAGATCAACCAGTTACTCATCTTTTTCTGCTACTTTGTAGTTGATATAGGATTTTTTCATCCATAAATACGCAAAGCAATCCAGTAACGGCCCCATAAAACGGTTTCGAAAATTATACTTTGATTTTCCTGCCAGCCTGGGATAGTGCGGGATCACAACTTCTTTTATCTTTCCATTTTGAAGAAGGACCATTGCAGGTAAGAACCGCTGCAGTCCCTTGAACATAGGAATTTTTACAGCAAAAGAGGTTTTCATCACTTTAAGCGGACATCCGGTATCATGCATATAATCCCTGGTGAAAAGATTTCTTACTCCGTTACCAACTTTTGAAGAAATACGCTTTACAATTGTATCCTTTCTTTCCTTTCGCCATCCCGTTACCAGGTCGTACTCCCCCAAAAAAGGAAGCAACTTCTCAAAATCTTCCGGATAGGTTTGCAAGTCGGCATCGAGATAACCTAGGTAAGTGGTATTTACATGGTCAAAGGCGGCTTTCAGCGCAGCTCCTTTTCCAAAGTTCTGCATAAACAAAAGATACCTGAAATGGTCATTTTGAGAACAGAAATCCTTTATCATAGTCGGGCTGGCATCAGATGATCCATCGTCAACCAGAAGTACCTTAGTCTTTATGGAAGCCCGGGAAATATATTCTTTTAACTGAACAAAGAGTTGCGGGAGGCAGTCCTGTTCGTTAAAGACGGGAACGATAATGGTAAAATCGTAAGTCATGCTTTCGCGGCAATTCCATATTGAAGGTCCAGGATGCTATCTCCGGATTTAATTGCAATTTTCAAAGAGAAGCAGGCATGCTCTCCATTTTCGTATACCGGAGAGATTTTTAATAGAAATTCAGGCATAAATATGAACTCAAAATTTCTGGCTAAATTAAGATAATTTTAGAAACCCGCTTTGATGTCGTTTAACGATAATTTCCGGCAATTAATAGATTTTGTGTTTCAATCCCGTTGTTGAAACATATTTCATTATATATTTGACTTGCCAAATCTATTCGAAATACCTGCTTGCTAACTGAAAAAACCGGTTATGCTCAAGCAACAGGATTACATTTTAAATACTGAGGAAGAATATAAACAGATTGTTTCTGTAAAGGATATGATCCAGGATATTCATGAATCGGGTAATTTTTTCCACCTTTCACTTAAAACTCTGGAATTAATAAGGCGATTCAATATGCTTTTTATCCAGGTTTTTGAAAAAAAGGATGAATCGCCCAGTCTTTTCAACCAGTTGGTGATCTTAAGCCATAATCTGGAAACTGAATTATTAAGAGAGAGCTAAAAACTAAAAAGTACTATTTACTGATAATCAAAAACTTCCTTCGGGAAGTTTTTCTTTTTTAAACCGGGCAGTATTTTTAAATAAAAAATCATTGTTTTATTTATAAAGAGGTTTATATTTGCAACCGCAAAAAGGGTCTCGTAGCTCAGCTGGATAGAGCATCTGCCTTCTAAGCAGACGGTCACAGGTTCGAATCCTGTCGAGATCACAAAAAGCCTCGCATTCGCGAGGCTTTTTTGTTGAATATCTTTTTCCACTCTCTATTTTTCACATTAATTTATAGGGCTTTCTTAAAGTAATGTCAAATCCCGAATTTTGCCATTGCATCCCTATTAATCTTCCTAACTTAGGTTTAAGTACTTGTAAAATCCAATCATTAAACCACTGTGAATAAAGCTTTTATGGCATTATTCAACAAAGTTTTTGAAGAAATGCAGGAAATACCTGATCTATCTGAAAATTCCATTGAACAAATTTTAACAATTCTTGAAAAAGAAAAGGAGATCAGTTGCGGTCTGCCTGGCAAAGGAATATTGCATATTGAAAAGGAGTTGCCTTACCTTGTAATTTACAGGCGAAAGAAAAATGATAAAGGCACCAGAAGGTTTGTCACCAATGAAGCATCTTACCTTGTGATAGGTGATCAGGACTTTCCAGGCTATCAGAAACTATTATATCACATTTCTGATAAGATCTCTGCATACCTTGAGGCTTTTCTATTATTTGAGATATATGCCGGCGAACCTGGTTCATCAAAAATAAAGATAAAAGGGCCTGCTCAGCGCCTTCCCTCAACCCTCAAAAGACTAAAGGAAGAATTCCTGGAAGTTAATTCACAATTCACCGGTATATATCTGGACACAGAAATACTTGATACCCCCAACAGGCAGGCAGATGGGGATGTTCACCTTATGGAGGTGGAAGATGCGAAAAAGTGTGGAGCAGTAGTAGTTGGTCTGGAAATACCTCCAATCTACAGAAACGAAAACAATGATCTATATCCGGTATTTTTCAGGAGTTTTAAGGATTTCCTCATTAAAGCGATCCACAGGTCCTTTTTCGAATTTATCAGGGTACAAACATCCGGCGGAGTGGCAAGTTATAATGCCCTGGGAAGAAAATATCTCAAACAAATCGTTTTTGACATTGACAAGGAACTCACCGAGATAGAAAAATCCTACCAGTTTCTATGGCTGGTTTCTCCTTCAAATATACACGAGATAAAGCAGGAGTTCTTCAATAGCAATTATGAACATGTTATAGATTACCACTATAGACTTTTGCCGATAGATCCGGATGTTTTGAAACGCCGATTATATAATCTTAAAATAGAAGAAATAGACGATCCTGCCATGTCTTACTTATTTAGGGAGAAACGGGAAGAACTGGATATGCAGATCACCATGTTAGGCGAACGGGGAACCCGTAATTTCATGTATGACAGTATTAGGCTTTATAAAGGAGTCGAAAATATATTATGTGAGGAAGCCAGGTCTATTCTGAGAAATGTTGATGAAGAAAACTCCACCGATGAAAAGGATTTACTGGATTCAAAGGCCTTTAGCAGTCTTGCCCGAAAGGAATTTGATTACTACCGGGAACAGGATGAAAATTTTAAATGCAAGGTCCATATACGTAAGGATGTGAATGTCATGATGGTATCTCAGGGAGAATTGTATATCCCTGAAGATTACAAAATGAGCCGTATTGAGGCTGAAGCACTTATTCAGCATGAGGTGGGAACACACGTACTTACATATTATAATGGCAGTAATCAGCCACTTCACCAGTTGAGTATAGGGCTGGCAGATTATGATCCTTTGCAGGAGGGTCTGGCTGTAATGTCAGAGTTTATGGTGGATGGTTTAACCGCAAACAGGCTTAGAATACTTGCCGGAAGGGTGATCGCCGGGGAAGCCTTGATGAATGGTGGAAATTTCCAGGAAATCTTCAGACTCCTGAAACTGGAATATGGGTTTTCTCCGGAAAGAGCATTCAATATTACTTCCCGCATAATGCAGGGAGGTGGCTTTATGAAAGATATAATTTATCTAAAAGGTCTGGTTCTCCTCAAAGAACATTTAATGAATGGAGGAGACTATGAAGCATTACTTGCAGGCAAATATGGAATAAAACATACCGGTATAATTAAAGAACTTACAGACAGGAAAGTTCTAAATCCGGTTAAGATAAAACCCAGTTACCTGCACAGTGAAAAAATGTGTGAAAAATTAGAATTAATCAGGCAGGGACTTGAACTGCCACAAATGGTATGTAAATGAAAATATGTTTTGTTTTAAACGATGTTGCGAGCGAAGGTAATGGAACCTCTACCGCTCTTATGTGTATGGCTCATCAAAGAGGTCATGAGGTATATGCAATGGGTGTGGGTGATTTCAGCTTTCATCATGACGCTCCAATTAGCATAAATGCTACACAGGTTCCTAAAAATTTAAAGACCAAATCACCGGCAAAATTTCTGGAGGCTTTACAGGGTAAAAAAGCCCGGAAAAAGAAAATTGACTCCACCACTATTGACGTACTATTTATAAGAAACAACCCAACCGAAGAAAAAGGAAGACAATGGGCAGAACAGGCAGGTGTAGCATTTGGGCGTATGATCCAGCAACAGGAAGTTCTTGTTCTAAACGATGCCTATGCGCTGTCTCATGCATTCATCGATAAATTATATTTTGAGGAACTACCTCAAGAGATAAAACCAGATTCAATAGTTACGCGTGACAAGGATCAGCTTCTGGAATTCTGGGAAAAGCAAAACAAAAAAATGGTATTGAAACCTCTGGAAGGTTCAGGGGGTCAGGATGTTTATCTTATAGATGAACATGAAAAGAATGTAAACCAGATCATTGAACATCTAAGCTCACAGGGATATGTAATCGCTCAGGAATTTCTCCCGGCAGTAAAAGATGGAGACGTTAGGGTACTTTTACTTAACGGAAAAGTAATGGAAAAAGATGGAGAAAAGGCAATAATAAGACGGGTTGCCGGAGAAGGCGAATTCCGAAGCAATTTTAAATTGGGAGCCACTGCAGACAGTAGTGACCTTACACCCGAGATGCAGCGAATTGTGGACCTGACGGCTCCAAAACTTATCAGGGACGGGCTTTTCTTCGTGGGACTGGATATAGTAAAAGATAAGCTAATCGAGATAAACGTTTTGAGTCCTGGCGGAATGGAACGTTTCAAAGATATTGGGCTTCCTCCTTTTACAGATTATGTGATAGAGGCTATTGAAAGAAAAATTGAATATAAAAAGCAGTATAAGGGTCGGCTTTCAAACAGGACCCTTGCTACGATGGACTAATATTCGTGATTTATGAATGATAAACTTAAAGAAGAGATCCCAAGGATTATTGGTAAATATAGTTCAGGAAAAGATGGCCCTTTACTATTTGTAACCGGTGGCATTCACGGAAATGAACCCAGCGGGGTAAAAGCACTGGAAATTGTTTTTAAGGAACTTGAAAAGACAAAACCGGTGATTGAAGGTACTATAATAGGTGTCGCAGGTAATAAAATGGCCCTCAATCAGAATAAGAGATATATAGATGAAGACCTTAACCGAACCTGGACTGAAGAGAATGTTGATAGCGGAGTAAAGGACACCCATGAAAAAAAGGAAATGTTCGAGATCATCGATATTCTTGAGCAATATCCCGAAAAAGATTTTACCAAAAGGTATTTCCTGGATTGTCATACCACCTCCTCTCCCAGCCTGCCTTATGTTTCTGTTCAGGAGGTGAACGACAATGATGAGTGGGCTCACAGATTCCCAACCTATATCATTCGGGGTTTTAGTGATATCATTACTGGTGACATTGATCATTACCTTAGTAGAACCGGAATGACAGGTTTTGTATTTGAAGCGGGACAGCATACCGATAAGACTTCAGTAGAAAATCATGAGGGAGTGATCTGGCTGGCTTTAAAAGAAGCCTGTAAACTAGATCTATCCCAGATCTCTACATACCCTGAATGCGTGGACCGCTTTGCAAAAAAGAATGCGCCACCCCAGAAGACCTTTGAAATAATATACAGGCATGGTCTTGAGGATAGTGATATTTTCGAGATGCAGCCTGGATATGAAAACTTCCAGAAAATTGAAAAAGGAGAGCTTCTGGCCAAACAAAATGGGAATGAAGTAAAAAGTGAATGGGACGCCCATATCTTTATGCCTTTATATCAATCCCAGGGTAACGACGGATTTTTTGTGGTCAAAGAAGTCTGATCTAAAATAATATATACCTAAAAAAAAGACAGCTGGAAAAAGCTGTCTTTTTTTTGTTTAATTTTAAAGTACTAATTCCCTACAAGTTTTTAATTGTTTACCTCTTAACACATTACAAATGTGACATTGATTCGTTATTTATAAACCCTGAAGATGGACACTATAATTAAAATCATAAATTTTATTTTGATTGCTGGTGTGATACAGGGTTTTGTGTTCAACATCTTCACTATACATATCACCAAAAGGAAGGTAGGATGGGCGGTTATATATCTTAACCTTACCGTGCTCGTTCTCTCCCTTAATAATTTACAGGCCTGGCTAATAGAGGTAGGATTTTCCACCAATAATTTCTTTTTTAAACAGTTGCTGGTTCCCTGGTATATGTTCATCCTTCCGACCTTTCACGCTTTTCTCATCAATTATCTAAGGATACAGAAAGCTGTGAAAAGCTATATAAGACCTGCGATAAGTATATTCTTAATAGAGATGATTCTTAGAATTGGATGTATCGCTTACGTCTATTATTTTGTTCCTGATCTGGACGATTATCTTATTAGGAATTATACCATTTTCGAAGAAATATTCAATGCCATCTTTAACCTTTTCATCTTTTATAAATGTATCAGGATCGTTTTTGCCAAACAACACCTGTACCCATTCATTTTAAAATATGATGATATTGGGTGGCTCAGGATTTTCCTAAAGCTTGGTGGTTTTGTTCTATTCCTCTGGTTATTAGGCATCATAGGCTTTAATATTAGCGGGGAACGGATTGTTTATTTTCCCCTTAAACTGGGAAATTCTCTCTTGATCTACTGGATAGGCTATCAGGGTTTCTATCGTTATCATAATGTAAACGACAGAATATCAATCAGGAGATCAATTTCTTCGAATAAAGCTTTAAAAATTAATGAAGAGAAACTGGATATAGGGCTTTCCAGCCAGAACGAGCTCAATTCTAAACATCAAAAGGATTTTGAGAAAATAGATACTTATATCATTGAAAAACAACGATATCTTGATCCCAACCTGGGACTGGAAGACCTGGCCAGTGAGCTGGATATGAGTTCCACTCATCTATCAAAACTTGTAAATACCTACAGCGATTATAATTTCTCTGATTATATAAACTCCTTAAGGATACAGCAGGCTAAAAAACTGCTTAATGATAATAGCTTTTGCCGATACACTATTGTGTCTATTGGCCTGGAATGCGGATTCAA
>JAWWBH010000061.1:0-12673 GCA_033721075.1 Christiangramia sp. | reverse complement strand
TATCGCGCCGAGCATCTGGGACTTGCCAGGGATGCAGCTGAGAAAGGAGAACTGGTTTTGGGAGGTGCTCTGGACAGTCCGGCAGATCAGGCTATCCTTGTTTTTCTGGGTGAAAATGAAACGGTAGCAACTTCGTTCGCCGAAAATGATCCTTACGTGAAAAATGCTTTGATCAAGGAGTGGAAGGTGAGAAAGTGGAACGCAGTTGTAGGAAGTAAGTATGAGAGCAACTAAGTTATTAAACAAACAGATTCCTTCGGCTAAGCCCCGGAATGACTTTTTTGAGGCACTGCGGTCCCGATGGCTATTGGGAGAAGTAGTCTCTAAGTGATATGCGTAATTCGTACTTCCAAATTCTAACTTCCGTTTATTCCGCTTTCACAACAACGGGCATCTTAAATACTGTTGAAACCGGGATCCCCCGTTTGCTGGCAGGATAGATCTTTGGAAGTGAGTCTATACTTTGGCGTAGCCATTTTTCGATATCGGGAAGCTGATTGGTCACCGTGGTGTCCACTTTTACCGAATCTATCTGAGGCTGCCCCTCTTTAGTGATCTCAAGATAAATATAAAGGGTGTCGTTGATGCTTTCAGTCACTACGGGTTGTTGACTGGCCAGGAATGAGTATATGGTTCGGGCTATCTTATTCTCAAAACAATTCTTTGCGGCGTTGAGTTCTGTCTGGTTCTTGCATTCTTCAAATGCAGGATATTCATCCACCTCTTTCCAATTAAGGGAACGGCTTTCCTGCTCCAAAACCTCTTCTGAAGAGATCTTTTTAGTTTCAAAGTTGCAGGAAGCGATGATAAGAATTAGTACAGGCAGTAAAGATTTTCTCATTGACAATCCGCTTACGGATTTCAAAAATAGTGAAATATAGCAGCTTAGGAAAAATAAAATGCTATTCTGCCAGATGAATCTCCCTGCGCAATTCACTTATCCTGAATTCTGCAACAGAAAGCATATCTCTTCGACCTGATCCTTTATATTTATCCACATAGTTTTGGTAGTGCTGTAACACAGATTCCTTATCTTCAAAATATCCGTCAGCAGCCAGAGCAAGTTCTATTAGGGCCCGCTCATTCTTTGGATTCTCTTCCAGGGCTTTCCTGAAGTTTGTATAAGCGTTTTGATAATCCGCCTGCCTTTTAAAAGTGATGCCAATATTAGTATATTCCCGGTCTACAGGTTGTTTTTTAATTAGCAAGGCCATGGTAAAATGAAGCTGGGCTTTCTTGGTTTTATTGGCCTGTAAATAGAGTGCTCCCAGATTGGAATGAACGGCATTGTTCTTATCATTTATCTCAAGCATCATTTTATAGGTGTTGATAGCTTTTTCAGTTTGCGATGTGAGCCTGTATGCTTTGGCCAGTTTTTCCAGGATAAATCCTGAACCTTCTCCCAATTCTACGAGTTTCTCGTAAGCAGAGATCGCTTTTTCAAATTGTAAGGAAGCAGAGTAGGCCTGCCCAAGAATGGACAATAAGGAAATATTTTCTGGCCTGTATTTTAACCCTGTCTTACTAAGTTTAATAGCATTGTGGGGTTTGCCATTTTTTAGATGATGTTTTGCTGTCTTATAAAGGGCTCCCTGGTGTGTGGAATCTAATTCCACTGTTTCGAAGAAGTATCCAATGGCAGTGCTGTCCTTCTTCATTTCCTTCGTAAGGCCTAATCTATATACAAAGCTGGCATTTTCGGGATATTTTGCGTTTAGTTTAGTAAAAAGACTATCGGCCAGTTCTAATTTCCCGGTTTCAAGTAAAAGTTCACCATATGATAAAGCCGGTAAAACCCTGTCTGGATTTAAAATCAGAACTCGTCTAAAACTCTCAAGAGCTTCTGCATTCTTCCCAGTAACCTGCTGATATTGGGCGATTTTCAGATAGGTATTATCCGATTTATCCTCAGCCTGCTCCAACAGGTCTATAGCTTCCAAATGTTTTCCCACCGCGGCCAGGCTATCGGCTGTTTTAAAATCTAAAGTCTGGGCAAGTGCCAAATGGAACGGCATTAAAACCAGAAGGATTGGAATTAATTTCATTTTTGTAAAAAGTTGATTTCGACAAAACATTTAAAATAAAAGGCCGAAGCACTGCCTCGACCCTGGGATTAAATAAAAACCAGATTAATCTGTTTTCTTAGGTGTTGCAAAAATAATTGGCAGGGAATACATAATGGCCACCGGCTTAGCTTTATATTCACCTGGTTGCATTTGGGGCAGGCTGTTCACTACCCTGCTTGCTTCTTTTTGAAGAGCCTCCCTTGCTTCTGCATCATCAGCCAGGGACCTGGCCTGTACATTTGATATCTTGCCCTGATCATCAATTTTAAATTTTACCACTATTCTGTTTTGGCCTACAATTCCCAGTTGCTTTCCCAGTCCCGTGTTGAAATTCAGGTTTACATGATTGTTGATTTTTTCGACGGTACAGTCTTTTATTTCTTGTGGAGCTAATTCTTCACAACCAGGATATGCCGGAGTTTTATCGGCAACCGCAAAAGGAACAGCCTCCCCATCAGTTTTCTGACTAATAGCTACTGAACTTATCAGCAAAACCATAAGACTTAAAATTGAAAGTTCTGATCTGTATAACATGTTTGAGTCTTTAATTTTTAATTTATTCGGCTACCTTGAATGCTATTGGTAAAGAATACATGACGCTTACTTTTTTACCGCGATGCATTCCAGGTTCCATTTTAGGAAGACTGGCAATCACTCTTTCGGCTTCTTTTTCCAGTTCAGGACGTGGAGCACGTGACTTGATATCTGTTATACGCCCGGTCTCATCAATTCTAAACTGTACGATCACGCGGTGGATACCGGTTAAACCGAGTTCTTTTCCTAAATCGGTATTAAAGTTCCTGTTCACGAAGCTTGAAATTGTTCGACTAACACATTTTTTCTGAGCTTCACCAGAAGGAAGGCCCTTGCATTCCTCAAAGACCGGAACCTGCTCTATCAGGGCAAACGGAATTCTTTCTGCTGAGTCGTAATCTTTATTAAGTTTTATGGCTTCCATGTCTTCAGGCCTTTTCTCTTCTTCAGAGCCCGGATTAAGATTCATATACATGATATAAGAACTTTGCCCGTCGGGAGATCCAACTTCCAGTTTCCTGTAACCTGAAGGAATCTTTTCATCAGCAGGGTGAATTGTATATGTTATAGAATTCTTTTCAATGGTTGCCCAGCTCACATAGTCAGGATTACTGAATAGAAAGCTTTCAAATTTATTATGTACTGCCTGGTTCTCGGTGGTCATTCCCTCACCCTTGTTTAAGGTATAGCTGTATTCTGAAAGCCTGGGGGACTCTTCTACTGTATTGTCTTCTGAACAAGCCACATACGTAAGCATGGCCAGCATTAAAGGAATGATGATTAAAAATTTGAATTTTGAGATGCTATTTGATTTGTTCTTCTGTAACATGATGATTCGTTTTTTGATTAATGAATGATTGAAAAATTGATTGGTAAATGATATGTTGGATGTTCCAAATGCGGTATTAAGCAGACCTTCGAAATAACTTTTTTTGCCTGTTTTTCTCACAGTGTTTTCGTCAGCAATGAATTCATGCAGGGTCGCGAGCCTGGACTGATATAAATAGACCATTGGGTTAAACCAGAAGGCAATTTTCAGAAATTCGAAAAGTATAAGGTCCAGTCCGTGTTTTTGATGCAAATGCACCAGTTCGTGAGTGATGATCTGTTCCCTTTCCTTTTCAGAAATTTGTGCACCTATATATAAACTTTCAAAATAGGTGAAAGCCGCATTAGAATTTGGGATCTCATAGATCTTGAAATATTTATCCTGGATGAGTCGGCTGCTTTTCGATAACTTCTCAAGCCTGTAAAGCTTATAAAAGAAAACCCCTAAAGCGATAACAACTCCAATAATATAAATGATAAGCCACCAGTTCATATTCGGTGCAGTGGCTGAAGAGATTGCCAATTGTTCATTTTGCGGACTGCCGCCTATAAAAACCTCGGGTAGCCAAATAACGGTATTGTCGGAAATGTTTTGAAAAACCATCGCCGGAGCTGTTTCCTGTAAACTGCTAATCCTAATGAATGGTATTAAAAAGGACATTAGGGGAGTGGCTAACAGATAGCCACGGTTGAGATTGAAAAAAGTCTCTTTTTGAAGCCAGAATTCATAAATAAGCAGGAAAACCAGCTGAAATATAATAACCTGTAAGATATATTCAAGTATCATTTTTCTTCTTCTTTATTTATTTCTTTCAATATTTTTTCAAGGTCCTTGCTACTCATATCGTTCTTTTTCATAAAGAAGGAAACCATACTCTTAAAGGAACCATTGAAATAATCGTTCATCAACTGGGTCATACTTTGATTGCTGTAGGTCTCCTTTTCGACAACCGGGAAGTATATATAACCTTTACCTTTCTGCCGGTGATCCACAAAACCCTTATTCTCCAGGATTCGCACGATTGTAGAAACTGTATTGTAAGCCGGTTTGGGTTCAGGCATTTCTTTAATGATCCCGGCAACATTTGCTTCCTTTAAATTCCAAAGGATTTGCATGATCTCTTCTTCGGCCTTGGTAAGTTGTTTCATGGTAACGATGAATTTGTAAATGCTAATATAAACTAAACATTTAGTTTTAACTAATAAATTAGTTAAAAATTGAAATTAAGTTGATTATCTTCGTCTGGAATCTTAATTTAAATTTGCTTTTTTCGTCATGCTGAACTTGATTCAGCATCCTGTTTTGATAAATAAGGTCCTGAAATAAATTCGATAGTTATCGGAACAGGGTGACAAGTATTACTTTAAAAAATATAAATGGAAATAATTCTTTTTGTTATAGCTGGTTTATTTATGCTCCTCGGTGTTCTGGGAAGCATTCTCCCTATGTTACCCGGTGTGCCCCTAAGCTGGATAGGTTTGCTGATCTTTTATCTGATTCCCGGAATTGGGTTGAATTATTTATTTCTTGGAATTACTCTTGGAGTAACCATTCTTATTTACATACTCAATCTTATTGTTCCGGCACTTGGGACAAAGCGATTTGGAGGTAGCCGTAAGGGCATGATAGGAGCGACCATTGGCTTACTTATAGGGATCTTTGCACCATTTCCATTTGCGATACTTATTTGTCCTTTCCTTGGAGCTTTTATAGGAGAGATTTTAAATAAGAGTGATTCCAGAACAGCGGGGAAGGCAGCTTTTGGATCTTTTATAGGGCTTTTGGCTTCCAGTTTCATGGAATTCATCGTGACCTTCGCCTTCCTGATCTTATTTTTCTTTCAGTTCTGGAATTACAAAGAGGTGATTTTTTAAAGCCCTATTCATATAGTTCATCCAGGTTTGCACTGTCCAGTTCCTTAAGGAATTCGGCAATTAATCGGGTCGATTTTTCAAAGAATTTTTTGCCTTTTTCTGCTGTAGCAGCTTCGGGGTTCCCTACGCCGGTATCCTCGGTGACCTTTGTCCACTCTCTTTGAGCGCTCACCCAGCCTTCTTTAAGACCTTTTAATTTGTAAGTTTTTGCGTCACCGCTTCCTGCTTCATTAAGTGGTAGGCATAGTTCAGGTCTTAAATGCATCACGGCTGAAGTTTCCAGTTCCCCGGCATGGTCTCCCGGTTCCCTGAAGAATTCATTTGCATTGGAGACCTGCCACCAGTTAAGGGTGCAAACAAAAACATTTGGAAATTCCAGGCTAAGTTCCCTTATCATCTGTTTAAAATTATTTCCTCCATGTGCATTCACTATTACGAGTTTATAGATTTTATGATGGTCCAGTACCTGAACCACATCTTTTAGCACAGCATACTGGGTGCTAGGATTCATATTCATGCATAACTTTACATCCATCTGGCCAGTATTCACCCCGAACGGAATTGTGGGTAATACAATTGGTCTGGCATTATTGCTCCAGGCGATCTCGGCAGCTTTTATAGCCGATTCTTCTGCCAGGATATTATCTGTGGCAAACGGCAGGTGATAATTATGAGCTTCAGTGGCACCCCAGGGTAAGACGGCGACCTTATAGTTTTCCTTTCTTACCTGTTTCCAGTTAGTATCTGCAAGTACAAATGGTCTGATGTTTTTATTCATGATCCCGAATTTATGATTGCCCTAAAATAATGAAGTTTAAAAGATTTTAGGCCTGCCGGTTAATAATCTTATTTTTGTATAAATTCTTTAGAATGCTGGATTTTGTTGTTGTTGGTGGAGCTCAGGCCGGTCTGGCCATGGCTTATTACCTCAAGAAGTTAAACAAGGATTACCTGGTAGTAGACAAGGAAAATGAGATAGGTGCTTCCTGGCTGAACCGCTGGGATTCTTTAACCTTATTTACGCCATCTGAATTCAACAATATGCCCGGGATGGAATTTCCCGCGGAAAAAGGACATTATCCTTCAAAGATTGAAGTAGCCGATTATTTTAAAAAATATGTGGACAAATTTGAAATCCCCGTTCAGCTAAATACTTTAATTGAGAATATTTCTCATGAGGGCGATCATTTTATATTAAAGAGTCCCAAAGGTGACCTTACAACCCGTAATGTTGTGATCGCTACAGGTCCTTTTCATATTCCATATACCCCGCCATTTTCAAAGAAAATAGATCAAAATATCTTTCAGATACATAGCAATTATTACAAGAGCCCTTCTCAGCTTAAAAAAGGAAAGGCAATGGTGGTTGGAGCAGGAGATAGTGGGTTCCAGATCCTGGATGAGGTTTCCAGAGACGATCGCGAGGTATATTTTTCTGGTTCCACCAATGTAAAAGTCCTTCCCCAGGAGATTCTTGGAAAAACATTATGGTGGTGGTTCACTAAAATTGGTTTTCTCAGTTTTAGCAGGGATACCTGGCTTGGGAGAAGATTAAGCAGATCGAGACAGCCGGTTATTGGAACAGATGTTAAAGGGGTGTTGAAGAGAAATAATGTGGAACCTGTAGGTAAAACAAAAAATGCCGAGGGGGACCTGATCGTCACCGAAAGGAAAAGGATAAATGATATTAAAAATATTATCTGGGCCACTGGTTACCGGCCTAATTTTAACTGGATTGAGGGGCTGGAGCTATCAAAGGATGGGTATCCTACTCACTATAGAGGTGTGAGTAATATCGCCGGCCTTTATTTCATTGGTTTGCCATGGCTGCACACCAGGGGCTCAGCTACCCTTGGTGGAATTAAAAAAGACGCCAGGTACTTATATGATTATATTGCTGAACTGCACCATAAATAGTTTTTGAGTTAAAATGTAGTGTGCCTATTAATATTCAACATTTATTATGTAAATTTATAAAGGTATAGAGCAGAACTATACCTTTTTTATTTCCGTAAAGTATGTAAAAGATGCGTACGATTCTATATCACATATTTGTTTCACTTCTGGTTAGCATCAGTTGCTTGCAGCCTTTACAGGCGCAGTTTTACCAGACCACTTCGGCTTCGGTGCGATTCTATTCTTCTGCACCCGTAGAGGATATTGAAGCGATTTCGAACGAAGGGGTTTCGGTTATAAATTCTGATAATGGAGATATTTCCTTTAAGGTTAAAATGAGGTCTTTTCGTTTTGAGAAAGCTTTGATGCAGGAACACTTTAACGAAAATTATGTGGAAAGTGAAAGATTTCCCGATGCCAGCTTCAAGGGGAAAAGCATGGAAAAGATCGATGTTTCATCCACCGCGGCCCAGAAAGTAATTTTTAAAGGAACTTTCACAGTGCATGGCGTAAGTAAACAGCGGGAATTGCCTGTAACCATTAAAATGAGCAGAGATGGTAAGACGATGTCTCTCAGTTCAGAATTTAAGGTTAAATGTGAGGATCACGATATTAAGATTCCAAAAATATTATGGGAGAATATCGCTGAGGTAATAGATGTATTTGTCAATGCTGAATTTAAAATCATATCCCAATGAAAAAAATATTACTCTTTCTTTTTACCATTATTTATGGGTTTGCCAATGCTCAGGATGTAGACAGCATTATGGCAAACATTTCAGAACAAAAAGATTATAAGACCCAGGCAACATTTAAAAGTCCCCGGCTGGTACTTCTTCAAACTAATGAGACTCAAAAAGCAAACAATCTTGCTTTCTGGGTTGGCCACAGGTTTGGAGATATTGGTGGAGAATTTGGAAGTTCTCATACCTTATACGGACTTGATTTTGCTACAGATCTTTATTTAGGATTTGATTATGGAATTACAGAAAAGCTCACGGTTGGTATTGGGAGAAGCAAATTCAATGAATCATATAGTGCTCTTGTGAAATACAGGTTATTGTGGCAGGAAGACGAAGGAGTGCCTTTTTCTGTAACCTTGTTTGGACAGAGTAGCTGGATCACCCGTGAGCCATTCTCAAATAATGAATTTCAGGATGAAGGTGATCGCATCAATCATTTCTTTCAGGCAATAATGGCCAGAAAGTTCACACCCGGAATTTCCTTAATGTTGAGCCCGGGATACCTGTTCAGGCCTGAAGCCCAGGTGCAGGATGTAGGTGATGAGCAAAATCTTTTTGTAGTAGGTATAGGAGGGCGATTTAAAATCCTTAAACGCGTTTCCCTGATCACCGATTATACCTTTGTAAATGGCCTGAGTCGCCCAGATGATCTACAAACCGATTATCATAATCCGTTTGGAGTAGGTGTGGAGATTGAAACAGGTGGTCATGTGTTCAGCCTTAATTTTCAGAATTCCCGATATATCACTGCGAACAACTTTATTCCAAATACTACCAAGAGCTGGTCTGATGGAGGGGTGAGGTTTGGATTTGCAATTTCCAGGAACTTCAATCTGGGACCTAAGGAAAGGAATGATTATTAAAATTTTACCTAACTAAATATCAAAATTATGAAACGAGGAGAGTTTTTAATTTCTGCTGGAAAAGGGGTTCTATTAGTTTGTTCAGGATCCTGTATGCTGGCAAGTTGTAGTTCTGGCGATGATGGTGGTGGTACTCCGCCACCTGGGAACGGGGGGAATGGATCTTCCACCGTAAGTGTAAGCCTTTCAAGTCTGGCCAATGTGGGAGATCAAACCACCAAGAACAGAGTATTATTTTTCAGGATAAGTGAAGGAAATACAACAAGTTCTTTTATCGCTACCGAAGCCGTTTGTCCTCATCAGGGTGGACAATTGGTATGGGAACAGGAAAATGGTTATATAGAATGTCAGTTGCATTTTTCAAGATATGAAACTGATGGCGATACAATTCGGGGTCCTCAAAACTCTGCGGGCTCTACAAGGGATCTAAAGGTATATCCTACTACTATTAGTGATGGAAACCTTATCGCTACGGTAGGTTGATATTAGTTTTTCTGTAGGTATAAATTCATTCAGATTAATTCTGGGCTGATATGTATTGGTTTTAAGAGCATCTCTTTTATCATCTGCAATCTTCTCTTACTTTTGCATTTATGATAATAACCGATACCCATACCCATTTATATAGCGAAGCCTTTGATGATGATCGTGATGAAGTGATTGAGAAGGCGATTCAAAATAATATCACACGCTTTTTTATCCCGGCCATAGATTCAGAATATACACAGAGAATGTATGAGTTGGAAAAAAAGTATCCGGAGAATGTTTTTTTAATGATGGGGCTTCACCCTACTCATGTCAAAGAAAATTTTCAGGAAGAGTTGAAGTACGTTGAGGCAGAATTTCAAAAAAGGGATTTCTTTGCCGTAGGAGAAATAGGAATAGACCTTTACTGGGATAAGTCTACTCTCGAAATACAAAAGCAGGCATTTACACGACAGATTCAGCTTGCAAAAAAATACGCTCTTCCTATAGTGATTCATTGCAGGGAAGCTTTTGATGAAATATTCGAGGTATTGGAATCGGAAAAAGATGAAAGGTTATTTGGTATTTTTCATTGTTTTACCGGGACATATGAACAGGCAGAAAAGGCACTTTCCTATAATATGAAGCTGGGAATAGGAGGGGTAGTGACATTTAAGAATGGAGGTATAGATAAATTCATTGGTCAGATACCTATTAGTAATATAGTTTTGGAGACAGATTCTCCTTACCTGGCTCCCAAACCATATCGAGGTAAAAGAAACGATCCCGTTTATCTTTTAAAAGTTGTTGAAAAACTTGCCGATCTTTATAATATTAGTCTAGAGGAAGTTGCGAAAATAACCACCGCAAATTCAAAGGAAATTTTTGGAATTTAAAGCTGTTAATCAGAAATTTTGTTCATTTGTTAAAATAATTGAGTTATAGGTGCAAAATTTTGATGATATAAGATTTTATGACGCAAAGGAGGTAAATGTTGCCTTAAGGGAGTATGTGCAACATCCTATGATCAAGGCTTTGCTAAAGTTTACTTTTCCTGACCTTAAATTCAGGGAGATCGAGGAAATTGTAATGACCTGTAATTCCATAGAGGATTTTCAAACCAGGGTAATTTACCTTAGTGTAGAAAAGGTCCTGGAAAGAACTAGTGAGGGCTTGACTGATAATGGTTTTGATAAATTAGACTCTGAAGAGTCTTATTTTTTTATTTCCAATCACAGAGATATAATTCTTGATACCTCACTTATCAATTATACCTTACATAATCATGATCTGGTAATGACGGCTTCGGCCATTGGTGATAACCTGGTGCAGAAACCGTTTTTAATGGCCCTTTCAAAGCTAAATCGCAATTTTCTTGTGCTTAGGAATCAGTCTCCACGGGAAATGCTCAAAAGCTCGATGAAGCTTTCAGAATATATCAGGCAACTGCTTCTAGAAGAAGGGCGTTCCGTATGGATGGCCCAAAGGGAGGGCAGAACCAAGGACGGAAACGATCACACCCAGCAGGGAGTGCTCAAGATGCTGGCCATGGCTAAGGGGAAGAGCGATATTCTGGATTATTTTGCCACACTTAAAATAGTTCCTGTAGCGATCTCCTATGAATTTGATCCTACCGATATGCTGAAAATGCCGGAGGTTCTCGCAAAGAGAATGAAGGAGGAATATAAGAAAACTGCGAACGAAGACTTTAACAGTATCATGCAGGGAGCCATGGGACAGAAGGGGCGAATTCAGCTGAATGCAGGAAAGGTATTTACTGCCAGGGATTTTGCGGAGATAAAGGAGCAGGAACTTTCGGTGAACGATCAGTTAAAGGAAGTGGCGAAACTGATAGATCGTGCTATCTACAGGAATTTCAAATTATGGCCGGCAAATTATATCGCTTATGATCTTCTTAAGAACAACAACAGGTTTGCCGATAATTATTCAGAAAAAGAAAAAAGAAAGTTCGAAAGACGAATAAGCCGAAGGGTAGATGTGAAGAATCCTCTTGCTTTAAATAGTTATTTATTGATGTATGCAAATCCGGTGATCAATAAAATGTCATTAAATGAAGAATAGGGCAAGGATACTTTTAATATACACTGGTGGAACCATTGGGATGATAAAGGATTATGACACCGGAGCCCTGAAAGCATTTAATTTCGATGAGCTTTTACAAAACATCCCCGAGCTCAAGATCCTGGAACATGAAATAGAGACTTTAAGTTTTGATGAGCCTATAGACTCCTCAAATATGAATCCCGTTTACTGGTTTAAAATCGCCAATATCATCGATGAGAATTATGATGATTATGACGGCTTTGTAGTGCTGCATGGAAGTGATACGATGTCTTATACGGCTTCGGCGCTTAGTTTCATGTTTGAAAATCTTACCAAGCCGGTAATATTTACAGGATCTCAACTTCCAATTGGTGACCTCAGGACCGACGCGAAGGAAAACCTGATAACGAGTATCCAAATCGCTGGACTTCAAAAGAACGGAAAGCCGGTGATTTCAGAGGTAGGGCTTTATTTTGAATATAAACTGTACAGGGCTAACAGGACTACAAAGATCAATGCTGAACATTTTCAGGCCTTTGCATCTATGAATCATCCACCGCTGGCTGAATCGGGTGTTTATCTCTCGGTGAATCACAAGGCACTGTGGAAACCCAACCCAAAGCAGAAGCGAAAAATACATACCGGGTTCAACGATGAAGTACTAATACTGAAGATGTTTCCTGGAATTAGTGAAAGTACTGTAGAACATATCCTTTCAAAGAAAAATCTGAAGGGAGTGGTGCTGGAAACTTATGGAAGCGGGAATGCCCCGAATGCGCCCTGGTTCCTGAATACTTTAAAGGAAAAGATCAAAAGCGGAGTGAGAATAGTGAATGTAACTCAGTGTGTTGCAGGCAGTGTTATGATGGGGCAGTATGAAACCAGTGTGGGCTTGAAAAAGATTGGGGTAGTGTCTGGAAAGGATATTACCACCGAAGCTGCCGTGTCTAAATTAATGTATCTTTTAGGCAAGGATCTTTCTCCAAAAGTCTTCAAAACGATCTTCGAAACCTCCCTTAGAGGCGAAATGTATTAAAATTAATGGCGGCATACTTGACGGGAATGATTTTTTTTTGTTATTTGCCGCCCCGAACAGATAAACAGAGAGGTGGCCGAGTGGTCGAAGGCGCACGCCTGGAAAGTGTGTATACGTCACAAGCGTATCGAGGGTTCGAATCCCTTCCTCTCTGCAAAGTGTTTTTATTAAAAATAATTTATATCTTTAACCCTTTAACTAATTAAATTAAGACAAACAGTAATGAAAAGATTATTTTCTATTTTGGTAATCGCCGCGATTACGGTTCTTGGGGCCTACAATCTAAAGGCGGCTAACAGCGCG
>JAWWBH010000060.1:0-12742 GCA_033721075.1 Christiangramia sp. | reverse complement strand
GCTCACTGTCGTAATTATGGGATCGTTGTCTTACCTCCTTTAGTAACTTGATGACCTCCTCCTGACATCCTGGTTTTGACCGGCTGAATACCGATCCGTAAGAGTCATTTTCTCTGAAAGGTTCAAAGCACATCATAGCCTGTCGTGCCAATTGCGCAGTTTCCGGATCTTCCTTCTCCAGGTAGCTCACAATGATCTCCATGCTTTCCCAAAGGCTGTAAACATCCAGCCCATAAAATCCAATCCTGTCCTCTATTGAATGATGTTGATTGTAGTCCCTAAGCCAGTCGGCAAAGGCAGCGATCTCCCAGTTAGCCCACATCCAGGTAGGCCACCTGTTAAATTCATAAAGCACATCCTGAATATCTTTGGTCTCTCCGTTCTTTATCCATTTATTTATTTTGAAACAATCGGGCCAGTCGCCCTCTACGGCGATGAAGGAAAACCCCTTTTCTTCTATAAGTCTTTTGGATATCTGGGCCCGCCAGGTGTAGTATTCATGAGTTCCATGACTGGCTTCTCCCAGGAGTACATATTGAGCATCTCCAATTCTTTCAAGCAAAGGATCCAGATCGTTCCTGGAGTGGAGGGGATGAAAAAAATCTGACACTTTCTTCGAACTCAGATTGTCCATAACTCAAAAATAATGGTTATACACCTGAATTTAAGTGTTTTATAATTAATCCTGGCTTAGGAAGATGATAAAATATTGATAAAAAAAGTTAAGTATATTGCCAGAATATAGGCCATGCGAATGGCGTCCATAGGCATGATCTTAATCCTGAATATTTCAATGCATTATTTGTCCATGTATTACAGGTCCTGAAAGCATGAAAAGAAGACCTGGACTCATAGAACACATCATTTTCTGAATAATTAAAATTAAGTGGAACAAGCTTTTGGTCTCTGTCAAATTTAAGATGTTTTAGAATGTATTCGGAAAGTTTCAAATACTCCTCTTTTTCAATGTTGATGCTTATGACATTTTCTGAATCTATGAGTTCAAGCCGCCTTATATGAACTGCTGAAGGGGTATTCACGAAAAGAGCTTTAAATGCAGTTCCAGCTGTGAGGTCTTCCCAGTAGGGGGTGGTTCGGTAGAATTCCTTATCACCCCAGCCAAAGGAATAATATCGGGCATTTTCCACCACTGAAGGGAAATGTTCTGGTAAAATAATATTTTCCCAGTTGATGATATCATTTTTAATGGGAAACACCAAATCAGTATGGGAGCCATTCTGTATGATAAAGATCTTTATCATACCATTAGGTACTGAGTTTCTGTTTAAAGGTATTAAGCCTCCAATTATAACAAGTATTGAATATATGAGTGGTGGTATGAGTAATATGATAAGAAGCTTGCGTAGATATTTCAGTAAAATTTTCATGGTTTGATAAGGATTATTTTGAATCCTTTTTTCTCCTTCGGTGATCTATATAAACATAAATGGCATAGATCAGAATTCCCGCCCCGCCTATCCAGTAAAGACCATTTTTGAGTTCATGGGTGTCTCTTCCAAAATAGGCAATGGCAAATGACAATGGGATTATCCCTGTTAGGGTTGCAATAATGAACTTTCGGTATTTCATCCCGAGCATACCGGCAATGATACTTATGGCGTCATTCGATAGGAACGGAGAGATCCTGAAGATGGCTATGGTCCAGAAACCATAATTTGAAACCCAATATTGAACTTTTTTATTTTTGGAACTGCCAATCACTTTTTGCAGATGGTCCTCACCCAGCCATTTACCTATATAGAATGCAATGGTTGAAGCGCAAAATACACCGGCTATCGAAATAAGTGCCCCTCCCCAGAACCCATAGGCCAGAACTGCCACGATCATTGGAAGCCAGGAAGGAAAGACCACAAGGAATATCTGAAGTATCATTACAATTATGATCGCTATTGGTCCCCATATCCCGAAACTTTCAAAATGTGAGCTGATCCTTTCCTCATCATTGCTCCATAATATTTTCCAGGTTTCATTGATGAAATCCTGGAATGGGGAATAGGCAAAATATAGAATTATTAGTCCGGCAATGATGCTCCCGGTAAGTATATAGGATGCTTTTTTAGACAATACTTTCTTTTTTGGTTGTGTTGAAAGCCTAAGCTTCTGGATGAAAAAGGTATGAAAAAGGCGGAAATGTTAATTCCCGCCCTTCCTTAAAACTTTGATAAAGTTTTAGTTTTCATCTGAATCTGGATTCAATAATACAGGTTTCCCGTAACCCAGTTCCTTCAGTTTATCCAGCTGTGTCTCTGCATCACCTACTATTAGATAATACATCTTTTCGGGGTTTACATATTTTCTTGCCAGATCCTGAATATCCAGGACATTAAGTTCTTCCACCATGGTCTCACGGTCTTTGATATAATCATATTCATAAGCATAATCATTTATTTCCCTTAGCATATTGAGCTTTGCTCCAAGTGTTTCAAAACGCCTGGCATTGCTTTTTATCATATAACTTTTGGTTACATCCAGATCTTCTTGAGTGAAGGTTTCGGGATATTCTTTTATGATATCGCGTACTAGTTCGGCCGCTTCATAAGTGATATTGGTACGTACACCGCTCCTAATTAGAAATGGACCAATATAGGACCTGTCCAGAAAACGGGAACGTATTCCATAAGTGTAACCTTTTCCTTCCCGAAGTTCCTGGGTTAACCTGGAAGCAAAGCCTCCGCCGCCCAGCCTGTAATTCATTACTTCTGCAGGGTAGAAATCTTTTGAAGTCGCGGAAAGGGCAGGGGAACCGAATGCAAAAACAGATTGTTTGGCTCCGGGCACATCATAGAAATATATTTTCGACTTTGCCGGAGGCTGAAAATCCGGGATTTCAGGCAGGTCGATATTTTTGGGAGGCCAGTTTGCAGAGATGGCTCTTACCGGAGCTATCGCATCGCCTTTTTCTATAGCCCCTACCACCAGAAAGCTTGAAGCTAAAGGAGAGAGATTCTCTTCATAATAATTCTGAACATCTTTAAGGCTGATGTTATTTACGGTTTTTGTTGTTCCCAGCTTATTATAAGACAGAATACTCTTCTCACCGTAGATAAGCTTTTTAAATTCATTTTCGGCAATACTGTTGGGATCTCCTTTTTCCTGTTGAAGCCTGCTAATCATATGTTGCTTGATAAGTTCAAACTCCTTTGGGTCCCACCTGGGTTCCAGCAATATTTCTTTTACAAGTTCTATGGTTTCAGGGTAATTCTTGGAAAGTGTATTTCCTGAAACCATTATTTTCTCTTCTTCGGCATTAACCGAAATCGATGCGCCTAGTAATTCTATAGCTTCTTCCAGTTCTGCAGGAGTTCTTTTTGCGGTTCCTTTTGTCATCATCTCTGCCAGAATATGAGAAATACCAGCCTTAGAAGGTTGCTCCATTAACTGACCCCCCTTGATCTCCAGACTGAACTGTACCAATGGAACTTCCTTATTGGTGATGCCTAATACCTCCATTCCGGAAGGCATATTGGCTTCCCATATTTCAGGGATCTTAAGTTCGGGTTTGCCGTGATAAGGAGGTTCGATACTTCTGTCGAAACTTGAAGGTGTCTTTTTATAACTAGTCTGCTGATTGGGAACTACTTCATCTTCAGTGCCTTCAACTATCTTTTCTTCCACAACATCTGCTTTTTTTGAACTTTTGAGCGCCAGGTCTACCTGTCCTTTAGGCACAAAGCTGGTGGCTATATAATTCCTGTCTTTGATATACTTATTATAAACACGCATAACATCCTGTGCAGTAACGGCAAGTAATTTGTCAACCTCCTTGTTTATATAATTAGGATCGTTGGCGAAGATCTGATATTGAGCGAGCTGAAATCCCTTCCCAAGAACGCTTGAGATCGAATTATAAAAACCGGTTTCCAGCCCTGCTTTTATTCTTTTAAGATCCTTTTCAGGAATGCCATTTTTTTCGAAGTCCTTAAAAGTTTCCTGAATGGCTTTTTGAACTGAATCAAGGTCCTTACCATCATAAGCCCTTACCTGTAGCATAAGCTGGCCCGCAAGTTCTGAGGTATAATTGAACATATCAACTTCGCCTGTTAATTGTTCTTTTTCTACCAGCTTCTTATATAATGGAGCATTCTTTCCATCAGCCAGATAATTTGAGAGTATCTCCAGCGCGTATGAATCGTCATGATAGGAATAGACCGAAGGCCATGCGAGAGTGAGTTCCGGCAATTTTGCAAAATTGTCTTCATGATAAAGCTTTTTCGTTTCTTCGAGTGAGACCAATTGTTTATCAAGGCGTTCGATATCTGAACCCCGGGGAATTTCGTCAAAATATTTGTGGACCCATTCCTTTGCCTGTTCCTTATCAAAGTCTCCTGAAATGGTAAGGATCACATTATTTGGAACATACCATTTATTGTAAAAGTCCTTCACATCCTGAAGGCTGGCATTCTGAAGATCCTCCAGGCTTCCGATGACCTGCCAGTGATAAGGATGTCCTTCAGGATACAGATTACGGTCTATTACATAAAAAGTGTGACCATAAGGACGATTATCAACTCGCTGACGTTTTTCGTTCTTGACCACTTGCTTTTCCTTTGCAAGAACGGGCTCTGTTACCGTATTGATGAAAAAACCAAGCTTGTCCGCTTCGGCCCAGATCATTTTTTCAAGCGCATCGCTTGGCACCGTTTGGAAATAATTGGTCCTGTCCCGGCTTGTGGAACCATTCGCCCCGGAACCTCCGATCCTTGCGCTCAGTTTATCCAGCCCTCCTTTTCCCAGGTTTTCTGACTCAAGGAAAAGCAGGTGTTCAAAAAGATGGGCAAAGCCGGTTCTGCCTTGCTTTTCCCTTGCCGATCCCACATGTGCTGTAAGAGTAACTGCAACCACGGGATCTGATTTGTCCTGATGAAGTATCACCTGCAATCCATTTTCCAGACTGAAAGTCTCAAAATCTACGGTAAACCTTTCGGTTTTCTCCTGTGCGAAGGAGCTTGTTCCAATGCCCAGAATTAATAGGCAGTAAAGTAGATTTTTAAAATTCATAGTTTTTAAAATTATAGATTTGCGACCGAGCTGTTTGCGAAGAAAACAGCATTTGCAAAGAAGAGTTTTCCATTTTGCCAGAAGGCCCTGAACAATGGATTATCTACCATATAGATCAGGCTTCCCTGTCCCATGCGCACTTCTCCGAACACCAGTGAATTATTCAGTTTTTTCACAGCTTCACTGCCTGCAAAGCCTGAAACAATTTCCGGTTTATCAATATAGGCAACATTGTACCCATCGCTAAGCAAAGAATAACTATCACTACTGAGTTTAAGGCTAAAGTATTTTTTATCATACCCAAAAGCCATTGGGTGGGTGTTATCGACTTTTGTTTTTATGATACTGCCAGTGATGAGGTTCTTAATGCTTTCGCGTTCTCTTTGAGCATAAGGAATAAGATTAGGTTTCGATGCTATGGAATCTTTTTCAGGCTCTTTATACTCCTTTATTCCAAACCCATCTTTGCCTGCAAAACTTCCCACTGCATTGCCAATGACGATAAGTTTCCCCCCATTCTTCACCCAGGATGTGATCTTTTTCTCAATTTCCTCATCGAGCCATTCGCTGTACCAGCCTGAAGGCATTATTAAAACATTGAATTCATCCAGATCTACTCTTTTTAAATAATCGGTTCCCAGGGGTGTAACGGGATAATTGAGTTCCTGCTCAAAGAAATACCATACCTCTCCAAAGTTTAGTGATGAAACTTCATTACCTCGCAGAAGACCTATCTTCTGCTCATTTATGATCTTGATCTCTGAGGAGCCAAAATCGGGACCGCTACCCGCAAAACTTGTCTCGGCCGTCAATAATTCTCGTTGGTGTTCATTTGCCATCTCAATAAGCTTATTGTCAAAATTCTGAACATCCTGGTTATCACTTTTGGTGATCACTAGGCTTCCCGGGGCAAATTTCTCACCATTACTTTCGAAGGCTACTTCACTGAAGCGTACCTTAATACCGGCTTTTATAAGTTGGGCAAGGAATGTCGCATCCTGCATACTATTCCATTTGGTTATATATCCTGGCCCCTCAGGATTGGCCGTGTTCTGAATATTAGGAGTTTCAGATCTAGCATTTCCCTGTATGGTCCTGTTGCTCGCCACTGCATCGAGTCCGTATGCATAGGGTAGGCTCCAGGCGGTAATATCGTAGGTAAGTGAATCGGCCAATTTAGTCTTTGGTTCAAAGAGCACCTTGACCATTTTTCCTTTGGGCTGATTAGTAGAAACAATAAGTGTGTTTTCATCGGTATTCAGGTTCCCATTTCCGTTCTGCTGGTAGTTATATCCACTTACACGCTCTGAATTACCAAAGGAATATTTGATCTCATGCCTGTCCAGAAGTTCTGTAAGCGATTTGATCCTGTCCGGATTTCCTTTAAGAGCATAGCTTTTATAATTAAAATCGGAATCACTGAAGTAATTTTTAAACTCTTGGTTTAGTTCTCCGGCATTTTTTGAAGCTACTTCAACCGTAGAAATTCCTGTTGTAAAGTGATGCTCCAGCCTGTCTTTCAGGGTAAGCACAGAGGCCTCATCGGTTTTTATGCCAAGGCCTGCTCTTCCATGCCCGGCCTGTTCATAGGTCATGCCTATGGAGCCCATATAGGTGGGATAAGTATCACCATAGCTGGGATATAAAAGGTCAAAACGCTCCCCGGTAAAATATAGCCAGCCTTCGTTATCAAAGTATTTTGCGTGATTTTTCCCAATCCTGGTTTGAAAATCCCTTTGGAAAGGAGTGATGATCTCATGGAAAGGTTCAGCAGCCGGAGCGAAATAATAGGGCTCATTAATGCCCTGTTCGTGGAAGTCCACATGAACATGAGGCAGCCACTGGTTGTAGATCTTTAGACGCTGCTGGGTTTCCACCTGTGTAGCCCAGGCCCAGTCACGATTAAGATCAAAAAGATAGTGATTAGGTCTGCCTCCGGGCCATGGTTCATGATGTTCGGCCGCTTCCTGGGAAATATTGTAAGGCTCAGCTTTCACCTGATTATACCAGTTGGCATAACGATCCCTTCCGTCAGGATTTATACAGGGATCCATGATGACAACCGTATTATTTAACCAATCCTGCTTTTCGGTAATAAGATTATAAAGGGTTTTCATCGACGCTTCTGTACTGGAAGCTTCATTTCCATGAACATTATAACTAAGCCAGACAATGGCAATATTTGATGCTGCCGATCCATTCCCGATTCCTGCATTTTTAAGATGATCAGCTCTTATCTGTTCCAGATTTGCAAGATTCTCTTCAGATGAGATGATGGCATAGGTTAGAGGTCGTCGTTCATTGGTCTTTCCATAAGTATGATATTCCACCAGAGGTGAATTTTCAGCGATATGATTAAAATAATCCACTACATCTGCATGTCTTGAAAACTGACTTCCAAGTTCATAGCCTAGAAATTCGGAAGGTGTTTTAAGTTGCTGGGCAATAGTTATTTGTATTGCTAAAAATGAAAGGATAAGAAAGCTAATCTGTTTTTTCATCAGGTTTTGTTTATTGGTAAGCCGAGTAAAGATAGTATGTAAGCTTGAATTAACTAAAATTTACATAATAAAAATCCCTATCTTCGGTATCTTTGCAAACACAATTGAAATTTATGCCAACCGATTGTATTTCGTATCCCGAAACCAATTATTTCTCTCCTTTAATCCTCGATTACCTGTCTGAAAAAAGTGATCTGAAGGAATTTTATAATCGTTTTCCCCGCCTGGAGGATTTTAAAAAACAGATCGAAGAGAAGAAAGATAATTATGAGCATGGAATTCGAAAGGACCTGGTAAAGGTCCTTAAAAAACAGTATTCCAGTCTGGAAACTTCTGAAGGCACACTCCGGAATATTGACCTTCTTCAGTCTGAAAATACTTTTACGGTGGTGACTGGGCATCAGCTGAATTTGTTCACCGGTCCCCTGTATTTTCTGTACAAGATCATTTCCACTATTAATCTAACCAGGCAATTAAAGGAGAAGTATCCCGATTATGATTTCGTACCTGTTTACTGGATGGCAACCGAAGATCATGATTTTGAGGAAATAAACTTCTTCAACCTGCATGGAAAGAAGTTCAAATGGAACGATGCCGATAGGCGGGCTGGACAAACCGCGGTAGGTTACCTTTCCACACAAGGCCTGGATGAAGTCTTTAAATTATTTTCAGCCGAAATTGGAGGAGGGGAGAATGCAGAATTTCTAAAATCCCTTTTCGAAAATGCCTATTTAAAACATGATAATCTTACTGATGCTACAAGGTATATAGCCCATAAGTTATTTGGGAAATATGGCCTGGTTATCATTGATGCTCAGGATAGGGAACTTAAAAAGCATTTTATTTCCTTTGCTGAAAATGAACTTACAGGTCAGCTTTCGTATAAAAACACCTCAGATGTAGTTGAAAGGATCAATTCACTGGGATATAATATTCAGGTGAATCCCCGGGAGATCAATTTGTTTTACTTAACCGAAGAGATAAGGGAAAGGATCATAGAGAGGGATGGAAAATTCTTTGTGCATGATACCCAGATATCATGGAGCAGGGAAGAGATCTTAAAAGAGCTGAAGGATCATCCGGAAAGATTTAGCCCAAATGTAATGCTAAGGCCATTATATCAGGAGGTGATCCTGCCTAATCTCTGTTATATTGGAGGAGGAGGGGAGCTGGCATACTGGCTGGAATTGAGGTCTTATTTTGATGCCGAAAAGGTGACTTTTCCAGTGTTATTATTGCGGAATTCAGTCTTGCTCCAAACGGCCAAGCAGAACAAAAAAAGAGAAAGACTAAATATCACCTTGCAGGAATTGTTTCTGAAACAACATGAACTGATCAATCGCAAGGTTCGGAAGATATCCAATATCGACATTGATTTTTCTCCTCAAAAACAACATCTCGTGGAGCAGTTTCAGGAAATGTATGAGCTGGCTGAGCAAACCGATAAATCCTTTCTGGGGGCAGTGAAGGCCCAGGAGGTGAAACAACTTAAAGGCCTTGATAATCTTGAAAAGCGATTGCTGAAGGCTCAGAAGCGTAAGCTGAAAGATGAAGTGGAACGAATCGCCCAGCTTCAGAATGAACTTTTTCCTAATAAAAGCCTTCAGGAAAGACAGACGAATTTCTCAGAATTTTATGTGGAATATGGTGAACAACTAGTCACCCAACTTATGGAAAATTTAGATCCACTGGAGTCTAACTTTAAAATTTTGACCTTTGGAAAAGAATAGAATGCACACCATAGATATGGATCTGGTAGAAATGACTTTGGATGTCATGAAATATACCATAGACCGTATTTCTAATGTAACCCCCGAACTGGGATCACCTAAAAAGGAGGAGGACCTTCTTAGCATAGTTGGAGAAACTATTACTCCTGAAGGGATTGGTGGTGAAAATGCATTTAAATTATTCCGGGATGTGCTGGTGAAGGCAACGGTGCCCATAGACCATCCTCGCCACCTTGCATTCGTTCCAGCTGCGCCCACAAGGGCTGCCATCATGTTCGACCTTGTAACCTCAGCTTCCAGTATTCATGGTGCGTACTGGATGGAGGGTGCCGGAGGGATATTTTGTGAAAACCAGGCCATGAAATGGCTGGTATCACTAACCAAACTGCCTGAAGGAGCATTTGGAGTTTTCACAAGTGGAGGAACTGCCGCAAACCTTTCAGCACTTGTAACTGCAAGGGAAGAATGGCGCGAAAATGAACCTGAATATGCCAGGGAAAGAGCTCTTTTGCTTACTTCCAATGGAGCTCATAGCTCTATAAAGTCCATGGCGAAGGTGATGGATGCCGATGTAATTCTGATCGATTCTGATGATGAATACCTCTCCGGAGAAAATCTTAAAAAGGCAATTGATGCTTTAAGCCCAGTGGACAGGAGCCGGCTTTTTGCGGTAGTTGCGACCGGAGGAACAACCAATGCCGGTATTATCGATGACTTAAAGACAATTGCCGATATCTGTGAGCAGGAAAAGATATGGTTGCATGTAGATTGCGCCTATGGAGGCGGTGCTTTGGCAGCCACTTCAGTTAGACATCTTTTCGAAGGTATAGAAAAGGCTGACAGTATCACTATAGATCCCCATAAATGGCTCTTTTCTCCTTACGATTGCGGAGCGGTTATCTACAAGAACCTGGAACTTGCTAAAAAAGCCCATTCCCAAAAAGGGGCTTACCTGGAGATTTTTAAGGATGAAGGAGCCCAGGGATTCAATCCGGCTGACTATCAGATACAGTTAACCCGCAGGCTACGAGGTTTGCCATTATGGTTTTCCCTGGCGATGCACGGGACAGATAAATATAAAAGAGCGATTGAACGGGGAATCGAACTTGCCCAAATAGCGGCCAATAAAATACAGACTAATGAAAATCTGGAACTTGTTAGACCTGCCAGTTTATCGGTGGTTCTTTTCAAAAGAAAGGGTTGGAGTTTTGAGGATTACAGGGACTGGACCTACAAGAACCACAGGGAAGGCTTTGCGCTGGTAACACCTTCTCTTTGGAGGGATGAAAGTGTAATAAGATTCTGTTTTATCAACCCTGACACTACCGAAGAAGATATAGATAAGATACTGGAAACATTGAAGTAAGTGAATTCATAACTTACTGATATTGAGTGTTGAGTATAATTTTGTATATTCAATGTTTGTTAATGAACAATTCCTAAAGGGAATAGACTCTACTGTTCAGATTGATGCCCCCATCCATCACCTTACTTAATGACTGTTAATTACTAACCAAAATTAATTTTATTATGAAAAAACAAATTATGCTTTTGATCCTGGCTGTATTTACTGGCTTCACCTGTTTTGCTCAAAAATCTACTTCAGCCCGGGAAATAGTCCAAAACAATTCGAGAATGATGGAAAAAGCCATGGAAAATGGTGATTTCGAAACCTTTGGAGCCTATTTTACTGAAGACGCGATGTTTAAAATATCCAACCATGACCCTCTTAGTGGCAGAGCGGCAATCACCGAGGCTCATAAAGAAATGAAAGGCATAAAACTTTCAATAAATACTGAAGAGGTACTGGATTTCGGGGATTATATCCATGAAATAGGTAGCTATGAACTGAAAACTCCCGATGGGAAAAAAATGGATCATGGATATTATTCTACCTTATGGAAGAAAGTTGATAATGGCTGGAAGATTTACAGGGATGTAATTAGTTCATCCACTCCTATGCCGGCGCCACCTGCACAGCAATAATTTAATTAACCAACCTGAAGCAAGGCCCTGTAGTATATTCTGCAGGGCTTTGTTTATTTATGTAAATTAAAAAAATCCCCTTAAAGAGGATTTTAAAGTGTTGGGCAAAAAAAGTATTTTAAAGTTATATTAACAAAATAGTGGTTGTAAGTACGAAAAAGATTATTAATACATATATTATAGCACTTTCCCAGGTTCTAACGGGATTTAAAAGCCACATTGTTTTTTTATATCTTTTATTATCATTCCGGGTAAAATTATTATCCATAGGATTGATTTTTAAGTATTTGTAAAGATATTCGGGTGGTTCTAAATAAAAAATTAAAAAATGAGAATTAAATATTAAAAAAAATGATTCTCTGTTAAATAGGTACAAAAAACTTAAAAATTCAGTGTATGATGAGTTCAAAATCTTCTTCGAAGCTTGTTTTTTAAAAACCATACTTGAAGGAAATTAAATAGGAAGTTATTATTTTATTTTTATCTCAAATTCCTATTTTTGCGCATGCAAAACAACGTACTCATCCTAGACTTTGGCTCGCAGTACACACAGCTGATTGCAAGAAGAGTAAGAGAGCTGAATATTTACTGCGAAATTTATCCTTATCAAAAAATACCAGACGATTTATCAGGTTTTAAAGCGGTTATCCTATCAGGAAGTCCTTTTTCTGTAAGGGCCGAAGATGCTCCGCATCCAGATCTTTCTCAGATTCGTGGGAAACTGCCTATCCTTGCAGTATGTTATGGAGCACAGTACCTGGCCCATTTCAATGGAGGAAAGGTTGAACCATCTGATACCAGGGAATATGGTAGAGCCAACCTTTCTGTTATCAAGGATGCCGAACCATTATTTAAGGATATTAAGGAAAATTCACAGGTTTGGATGAGCCATAGTGACTCCATAATAGAATTACCGGATAACGGTGTAAGGCTTGCAAGTACTACTGATGTGCTGAATGCGGCTTACCGAATTGATGGAGAAGAAACCTATGCCATCCAGTTCCACCCCGAAGTCTATCATTCTACTGACGGGAAACAACTTCTTGAAAATTTCCTTGTTCAAATCGCGGGTACTGAACAAACCTGGACTCCTGGAGCTTTTGTTGATCTTACGGTTTCTGAATTAAAGGAGAAGATTGGAAACGACAAGGTAGTACTCGGGCTAAGTGGAGGAGTTGACTCTACTGTAGCTGCAGTACTTTTAAATAAAGCGATAGGAGATAACCTGTATTGTATCTTCGTAAATAACGGTTTATTGAGAAAGAATGAATTTGATAGCGTTCTTGATCAGTATAAACATATGGGGCTTAACGTAAAAGGAGTGGATGCTTCGGCACGTTTTTTGGACGCCCTGAAAGGTCTCAGTGACCCTGAAGCTAAGCGAAAGGCCATTGGGAATACGTTCATAGAGGTATTTGACGATGAAGCACATCATATCCAGGATGTGGTATTCCTTGCTCAGGGAACCATTTATCCCGATGTGATAGAATCGGTTTCCGTAAACGG